>NZ_JBHZCI010000032.1:0-97064 GCF_042755185.1 Streptomyces sp. NPDC059166
CAGAGCACGGGGGCGGCGGGCTTGACGGCGAGGCTGTAGGTGCCTTCGGCGACGGTGGCGAAGGTGTACTTGCCCTTGGCGCTGGTGGTGGCGGCTCCCAGCGGGGTGCCGTTCAGCTCGACCGTCGCGCCGGCGAGCGGCTTGCCGGTGACGTCCAGGACGGTGCCGGTGACCTTGTGGGAGGGCACCGGGGCCAGGGCGATGTCCTGGGTGCGGGTCTGCTGCTCGGCGAGGGTGACGTCCTCGGCCGAGCCGGCCGCGTAGCCGTAGCCGGTGAAGGCGAAGGTGTAGGTGCCGGCGGGCAGCGGCAGGCGGTAGGTGCCGTCGGTCGTGGTGGTGACGGTGCGCACGGTGCCGGCGGTGTCGGTGGCCTGGACGGTGATGTTGTTCAGGGCCTTGCCGGTCGCCTTGTCGGTGACGGTGCCGGTCACGGTCGCCGCGGTGTGCGGGGCCTTGTCGACGGAGGCGAGGATGTCGAGCTTGCCCTCACCCCAGACGTTGTTCATCCCGGCGGTGCCGCCGCAGTGGGTGTCGTCGACGTCACGCGCGCCCTCGTTGAGGAGCTTGCGGGTCTCCTCGATGTTGCCGATCAGCGAGGGGGCAGCCGACCAGAGGAGCGCGACCGCGCCCGCGACGTGCGGGGTGGCCATCGAGGTGCCGCTGATGGTGTTGTAGGACGAGCCGGGCCAGGCGGACGGGACCAGGACACCGGGGGCGGAGATGTTCGGCTTGGCGCCGCCGTCGATCGGCGAGGGGCCGAAGCCGGAGAAGTCGGCGATCTTGCCCGCGGCGTCGTAGGCACCGACACCGTAGGAGGCGACCTGCGAGCCCGGCGGGTGGGTCGTCGAGCAGGTCACGCCGTCACCGTCGTTGCCGGCCGCGAACGCCTCGAAGATCCCGGCGGAGTTCCACGCCTCGACGATGTCCTTGTAGAAGGTGTTGTCGTCGCCGCCCCAGGAGTTGTTCACGATGTTCGGCGCCAGGTCCGGGCGCGGGTTCTGCCCGTTGTGGTCGGTGGGTGCGAGGATCCACTGGCCGGCCGAGAGCAGGGCGGTGTCGTCGCACTGGTCGGTGCCGCAGCCCTTGGCCGCTATCCACTTCGCGTTCGGCGCGACACCGATCCCGCTCTTCCCGACCATGGTGCCCATGGTGTGGGTGCCGTGACCGTTGTTGTCACAGGGGGCGGTGGTGGTGCACACCCCGGTCGGGTCGTAGAAGTTGTAGTCGTGCGAGAAGGTGCCGTCACCGTTGTTGCCGCGGTAGTTCGCGACGAGGTCCGGGTGGTCGTACTGCACACCGGAGTCGACGTTGGCGATGACGATGCCCTCGCCGCGGTCCTCGTACTGGTCCCAGACCTGGTCGGCCTTGATGTCGGAGACACCCCAGGCCGGGGCGTCGGTGCCGTCCGCGGACGAGTCCGTGCCCGCGCCCAGGGCGGCGGCGCGCGATGTGGTGACCTTCTTGTCGGACGTCTCGATGTCGTCGAGCTTGAAGGTCCGCTCCTTGACGATCGAGGCCACGTCCGAGCGCTTGGCCAGCTCGTCGACGAGGGCCTGACCGCCGGTGACCTTGACCGTGTTGGCGATCCAGTAGTCCTGGTGGCCGACCTTCTTCTTGTCCAGGAAGGTCTTCAGGGACTTCTGGCTCTTGTCGGCCTTGGCGCGCAGCTCCTTGTAGGCGGCGTTCGCCTTCTTGGCGTGGGTCTTCTGCTTCTTGGCCTCGGACAGGTTCGCCTTGTCCTTCAGGACGACGAAGAAGGACGCCTCGCCGCCCTTGTCCACGGCGTTCAGCAGGGTGGAATCGATCTTCGGTGACGGGGCGCTGTCAGCGGCGGCCACAGCGGGCATGGCGCCGGTCAGCAGAACGGCCGAGGTCAGCGCGGCCGTCGCCCACGCCGCAGATCTGCGCCGGGGGGATCGGGGCAGGTGCATCAGGGTGCTCCTCCAGGAACGGTACGGGAGAGCACGAACGCTACGGAGAGGGCGTTACTGAGCCATTACCGGCCACCAGCAGGAGCGGAATTCGGCTCGCCGGGGACGGCGATTCCCGGGCAATTCCATTGATCGCCCCGGCGTTTCCGGGACGAGTCAGGCATCGGCGGGGACCGCCGGAAGACCGACAGGTCGGCGGGTCGGACACACCCAGGACACGCCCGTAAGGCAACCTGTGATGCGGTTTGTCCATTTTCTGATGCTTCACGGAAGGCGGCCGCTCGTGCCCAGCACCCTGAATGCCGACACCGTAGGCCCGGTGGATGTCTCCGTGGTTGCCTTCGAGGGCAACCACTTCAACGGGGAGATCGTCCCGGCGCTCCGAGAACTCCAGCAGAAGGGGACGGTGCGGATCCTCGACCTGGCGTTCGTCTCCAAGGCGGAGGACGGCGCCGTCACCGTCGTCGAGATCACCGACGAGGAGGTCGCGGAGACCCTGCAGCAGGTGACGGACGAGCAGTTCGACCTGCTGAGCGACGAGGACCTGAAGTCGGTGTCCGAGTCCCTCACCCCCCGCTCCTCGGCACTCGTCGTGGCCTGGGAGAACACCTGGGCCCGCCGGCTCGCGGCAGCGGTGCGGGACTCCGAGGGCGAGGTGGTGATGCTCGAACGCATCCCCCGGGAGACCGTCATCGAAGCCATCGCCGCCCTCGACGGCAACTGACCCACCAGACGAAGGAGACGGGCAATCATGATTCAGCGCTTCGGACGGCCTGGCCTGCTGGGCA
Source organism: Streptomyces sp. NPDC059166 (assembly GCF_042755185.1). NCBI lineage: Bacteria > Bacillati > Actinomycetota > Actinomycetes > Kitasatosporales > Streptomycetaceae > Streptomyces > Streptomyces sp. NPDC059166. Next base: position 2,720 of record NZ_JBHZCI010000032.1, read on the forward strand.
CCATCGCCCGCACCGCGGTGATCTCGGGAACCGCGACCGCGGTCTCCAACCGGGTGCAGCGGCACGACATGCAGCGCCAGATGGAGACCGAGCAGCAGTACGCCGCGCCCCCGCCGGCACCCGCGCCGCCGCAGGCAGCCGCACCGGCGGCCGGTACCGACCGGGTCGCGCAGCTCACCCAGCTCGCCGAGCTGAAGGCGCAAGGGGTGCTCAGCGAGGAGGAGTTCGCCACCGAGAAGGCCCGCATCCTCAACTCCTGAGACGGAGGCCCGGCGCCCGGCGGTCCGTGCCGCCACCCCCGGGCCACCCGGCCCGGACCGCTCCTGACGCGCTCCGGCCGTGGCGCCCCACCTCGTGAAACGCCACTCGCCCTACGCGACCCGTTGACAGGGCGGGCCCGCGCTGGCTTCATGAGCACGTCCGTGGAAGCGCTCCCACGCCCGTCGCGCCGGACGTCGCTGCGGGCTGCCGACGCTTCCGCGCGGGCCGGTGTCACCCCGCACCGGCCCCGCCGCACGGCACCCGCACGAGCCGCACACCCGCACCGTTCAGCACCCGCACGAGCCGCACTTCCGCACGAGCCGCACCACCGCCCCGCCGGTCCGGTCCGTCAGGTCATCCGCCGGTCCGGCACGACCCATGGGCTCCACCCGCCGCCCGCCGCACCGAAGGACGATCCGTTGCGACTGCCCACCCTTCCCCGCGCGTTCCGCAGATCCATATCCCGCCACTCCCCGCCGGTCACCACCGCCCGCTCCCGCTTGGGGGTCACCCTCGCCGGCGTGGCCGCGCTGCTGGGCGCCGGACTCACCCCCCTGGCCGTCTCCCCCGCCCAGGCCGCCCCGGCGTTCGCCTACGGCGAGGCCCTGCAGAAGTCGCTCTTCTTCTACGAGGCGCAGCGCTCGGGCAAGCTGCCCGAGGACAACCGTGTCTCCTGGCGCGGTGACTCCGGCATGGACGACGGCAAGGACGTGGGGCTCGATCTGACCGGCGGCTGGTACGACGCCGGCGACCATGTGAAGTTCGGTCTGCCGATGGCCTACAGCGCCACGGTCCTGGCCTGGGGCGGTATCGAGCAGAAGGCCGCCTACGCCGCGTCCGGTCAGCTGGCGCACCTGAAGGACAACCTGCGCTTCGTCAACGACTACTTCGTCAAGGCCCACCCCTCCGCCAACGTGCTCTACGGGCAGGTCGGCAACGGCGGCGACGACCACAAGTGGTGGGGCCCCGCCGAGGTGATGTCCATGGCCCGGCCCGCGTACAAGATCGACGCCTCCTGCCCCGGCACCGACCTCGCCGGGCAGACGGCCGCCGCGATGGCGTCCTCCTCGATGCTGTTCGCCGACGACGATCCGGCGTACGCGGCGAAACTGCTCAACCATGCGAAGCAGCTGTACTCCTTCGCCGACACCTACCGCGGCAAGTACAGCGACTGCATCACCGACGCCAAGTCGTACTACAACTCCTGGAGCGGCTACCAGGACGAGCTGGTGTGGGGCGCGATCTGGCTCTACAAGGCCACCGGTGACGCCTCCTACCTGGCCAAGGCCGAGACGTACTACGACGGGCTGTCGACCGAGCCGCAGACCTCCACCCGCTCCTACCGGTGGACGCTCTCCTGGGACGACACCTCGTACGGCTCGTACGTGATGCTGGCCAAACTCACCGGGAAGCAGCGGTACATCGACGACTCCAACCGCTGGCTCGACTGGTGGACGACCGGGGTGAACGGCGCCAAGGTGGCGTACTCGCCCGGCGGGCAGGCCGTGCTGGACTCCTGGGGATCGCTGCGTTACGCCGCCAACACCGCCTTCGCCGCGCTCTCCTACAGCGACTGGCTGACGGGCGACGCGACCCGCAAGGCCCGATACCACGACTTCGCGGTGCGCCAGATCAACTACGCCCTCGGGGACAACCCGCGCAAGGCCAGCTACGTCGTCGGCTTCGGCGCCACCCCGCCGACCAAGCCGCACCACCGGACCGCGCACGGTTCGTGGACCGACCAGATGACCAACCCCGTCGAGACCCGCCACGTCCTGTACGGCGCCCTCGTCGGCGGTCCGGGCGCGGCGGACGACTCCTACACCGACGACCGGCAGAACTACACCAACAACGAGGTCGCCACCGACTACAACGCCGCCTTCACCGGCGCCCTCGCCCGGCTGTACGCGGAATACGGCGGCGCCCCGCTCGCCTCGTTCCCCAAGGCCGAGACACCGGACGGTCCGGAGGTGCTGGCCCAGGCGTCGGTGAACGCGACCGGGCCAGGCTTCACCGAGATCAAGGCGTACCTGGTCAACAAGTCGGCCTGGCCGGCCCGGCCGCTGAAGAACGCCTCGCTGCGCTACTACTTCACTCTGGAGCCGGGGGTCTCCCCCGCCGGCATCACGGTGACCACCAACTACAACCAGTGCGGCACCGCCTCCGGGGCGAAGCAGTACGAGGGCGATGTCTACTACGTCAGCGTGGACTGCTCCAACACCGTGATCGCCCCGTCCGGACAGTCGGCGTACCGCAAGGAGGTGCAGTTCCGGATCACCTCCCCGGGCGCGTGGGACCCGTCGAACGACTGGTCCTACGCGGGCCTTCCGACGACTCCGGGCTCCACCCCGGTGGACGCGCCGAAGCTGGTGCTCCTGAACGGAACGTCACAGCAATGGGGTGAGCTGCCGGACGGCGACCCGGTTGAGCCCTCCCCGACCCCGACACCGACACCGACACCCACCCCGACACCCACGCCCACGCCGACCCCGACCCCGACGCCCACGCCGACCGAGACGCCGTCCGCCGGTGCCGCCTGCTCGGTGACCTACAAGGTGGGCTCGTCCTGGGGCAGCGGTTTCACCGCCGACGTGACCGTCAGGAACACCGGCAGCACGCCCGTGGACGGCTGGCGCCTGAACTGGACCTTCGGCGGTGCCGAGAAGGTGACCAGCGCCTGGAACGCCACCGCCACCCAGGCCGGAGCGGTGGTGACCGCCACCAACGCAGGCCACAACGGGAAGGTGGCGCCGGGCGGTTCGGCCTCGTTCGGCTTCCAGGGGACGGGGACACCGGGATCCGCGCCCACCGGATTCGCCCTGAACGGGGTCAGCTGCTCCTGAACCACGGACACAGAGCGGGGCGCTGGCCGTGTCGTCGCGGCCTCCGCCCCGCGCGGTCCCACGGCACGCGGTCACAGAGCACGCGGTCCCACGGCACGCGGTCCCACGGCACGCGGTCTCAGGGCATGCGGTGCACCGAGACCGCGTAGTCCCCGCCCGTGAAGGGGCTCCGCTCCCAGGTCGCGTACCGTGCCTCCGGGAGGAGGCCGGCCGCCCGGCAGTGCTCTTCGTAGGCGTCGAGGGTGTAGCCACGGTCCAGCGAGAACCCGGCGACGAGGTGCCCGCCCGGGCGGACATGACGCGCCACGCCGGCCACCAGATCCGCTTCGGTTCCGGGCGGGGTGAACAGGGGGACGTTCCCGGCCATCACCACCACGTCGAAGGTCTCCCCCAGGTCCAGCCGCACGAGATCGCACCGGTGCCACGGGATCTGCGGCGCGAGACGCCGGGCGGTGGCGAGCATCGAGTCGTCGACGTCCACCCCGGTCACGGCGATCCCGTGCCGTGCCAGCTCGACGGCCACCCGTCCGGTCCCGCATCCCGCGTCGAGGACCGTCGCGGGTCCGAGGGAGCGGACGAGGTCCGCTTCCCCGTGCACGTCCCCTCCCTCGCCCGCGATCCGGTCGAACCGCCGCTGGTACTCCTCACCGTTCCACTTCATGGGGCCACGGTGCCACAGGCGGCTGACGGACAACCCGAGGGTCTCCGCCGGCCCGACCGTTCACCCGGTGCACCGGGACCGCGCCGCACTCCACTCGCTCGCGGCGACGGGCACTACAGGGGGCCGGGCCCGTCCTGGTCCGGCCTCGTCGCGGCCGACGCCGCCGGGAGCGGGCAAGTGCCGGTCGAAAACCAGGTCGACGCGGATCAGTGCGTACCCGATCATGTGCCCATGCCCCTGAGAGAGACCCTTGCCCGAGTCGATGCAGACCTGGCCGCCGGCCGGGTTCCCGTCGCACGCCAGCGTCTGCGCGGTCTCGTCTCCTCCTTCCCGTACGACCTGGCGCTCCGCCGGCGTCTGGCCGAGGTGTACCGGCTCCACGGCGAGGCCGCCGAGGCCGGACGCTGGATGTTCCTCGACGAGAGCCGCGACGCCGACGAGACCGCCGCCTTCGAGGCGCGGTACGGGTCTCCTGCTCGTCGGATGAACGCCCTCGCCTGGCACGGCCCCGAGGCGAGGGCTGCCACCGCCTTCGCGCAGGGGCAGCTGGTCGCCCTGCGGACCGCCTGCGCCGAGGAGCTGGGGCACCCCGTCGACTGGGGCGACCCCGCCTCCTACCGGGACGGCTCGGAGGAGAAGTACGAGATGCCCTCCGGGCCGTGGACGGTGGGCGGTGTTACGGCGGGCGTCGGCTGCCTGGTGGGTGCCGCCGCGTTCCTCGCGATCTGGGTGAACGGAGTCGTTGCCCTCTTCCGCTGACCCGGGTCGCCCGGACGGTGGGGAGCACCGCCCGCACTTCGCCGGGACCGTCCGGCCGGGACGTGTTCCACTTTCACCCGTACACGACGCGGGCAGCTGAAGCGGAGGACGTCCCATGGCCAACTCACCCTCCGGCGAGACCCTCACCGAGCGGATCGTGCGCGTCCTGGAGACGTTCGGCACGGACCGCACCGTGCAGTCGGCGGCGGAGATCGGGCGGCGGGCGCGGCTGCCGTCGTCCACCGCGCACCGGATGGTGGCCGACCTGGTGGAGTGCGGGCTGCTGGAGCGGGACGAGGAGCAGCGGGTGCGGCTGGGCCTGCGGTTGTGGGAGCTGGCCCTGCGGGGCTCGCACGCGCTCCGTCTGCGGCAGGCGGCGCTGCCGTTCATGGAGCGCGTGCAGGCCAGGGTCCGTGAACACACCCAGCTCGCGGTGGTGGAGAACGGCGAGACGCTCTTCGTGGAGCGCCTGTCGCATCCGAAGGCGGGTGCGAACATCACCCGGGTCGCCGGGCGCCTGCCCCTGCACGCCTCGTCGGCCGGGCTCGTACTGCTGGCCCACGGCACCGAGGAGCTCAGGGAGCGTGTGCTCGCCGGGCCTCTGGAAGCCGTGTCGCCCGAGACCGTGACCGACCCCGCACGGTTGCGGCGGGACCTGGCCCGCGTCCTGCGCGACGGCTTCGTCGTGTCGCCCGGCTCGGTCGAGGCGGTCTCCACGGGCGTGGCCGTGCCGGTGCGGGACCGGCCGGCCGGCCGGGTGATCGCCGCCCTGTCCGTCGTGCTGCCCCGCGACATCCTGCCCGGTCAGGCGATCGGGGAACTCCGCGCCGCCGCGTCCGGTATCTCCGCCGCCTACGCCGCGGGGCGGCCGTAGCGACGGCGGACAGCGCGGGCGGCACCCGAGCGGATTCCCGTTCAACGGGAAGAGGTCTCGTCGGGTGGGCTGTCACGGCGCCAGACTCCGTGGCGTTCCCGCTTCTTGCGTCCAGCTCCGCCAGAGGAGACGTCATGCCCGCACGCACCCGCGTCGCCGTCGTCGGCGCAGGCCCCGCCGGTCTGCTGCTGTCCCACCTGCTCGACCGGTACGGCATCGAATCGGTCGTGGTCGACTCCCGTTCCCGTGAAGAGATCGAGACGACGATCCGGGCGGGCATCCTCGAACAGGGGACGGTGGAGATCCTCGACGGGACGGGTGCGTCGCGGCGGGTTCTCGCCGACGGCCACAGGCACGAGGGGATCGAACTCCGCTTCGCCGGGGAGGGACACCGCATCGACTTCGCCGGGACCGTGGGCCGGGCGGTGTGGCTGTACCCGCAGCACGAGGTGCTGAAGGACCTGATCGCCGCACGGCTCGCCGCCGGTCAGGATCTCCGCTTCGGGGTGACGGCCACGCGCGTGGAGGACGCCGGCACCGACCGCCCCCGGGTGGTCGGCAAGGACGCCGAGGGCAACGCGGTCGAGATCGACGCGGACGTGGTGGTCGGCGCCGACGGCTCTCGCGGTGTCGTCCGTGAGGCGGTGACGGGGGCGCACGGCGGCTTCTTCAGGGAGTACCCGTTCGCCTGGTTCGGCATCCTCTGCGAGGCCCCGCCCAGCTCGCAGGAGCTGATCTACAGCAACTCCCCCGACGGGTTCGCCCTGATCAGCCAACGGAGCCCCGAGATCCAGCGCATGTACTTCCAGTGCGCCCCGGACACCGACCCGGAGGCGGCGACGGACGAGCAGCTGTGGGAGACCCTCCAGGCCCGGGTGCCCGGTACCACCCTCCGCGAGGGCCGCATCTTCCAGCGGGACGTACTGCGCTTCCGCAGTTTCGTCGCACGTGAGATGCGGCGGGGCCGGGTCGTCCTGGTCGGCGACGCCGCGCACACCGTTCCGCCGACGGGCGCGAAGGGCATGAACCTGGCGGTCGCCGATGTGGTGCTGCTCGCCGAGGCTCTGCGGGCGCTGCTGCTCGACCGGGACGAGCGGCTGTTCGACGCCTTCCCGGAGACCGCCCGGCAGCGGATCTGGCAGGCCCAGCACTTCTCCTGGTGGATGACGAGCATGCTGCACCTCGAACCCGGTGCGAGCGACTTCGACCGGATGCGACGGCTCGGCGAACTGCGTTCGGTCGTCGGGTCGCCCGCCGGCCGCGCGTACCTCGCCGAGGGCTACACCGGCCTCCCTCTGCCCCCGCTCGGTTGAACCGCCCGCACCCCCTGGCGCGGGTGCCGGCCCACCGGCGCCGGACGGGCCGCCGCGTGGGCGGGCACGCCCGTCGCCGGGCCGCGTCGTGCGGCCCGTCGCCGGTCACCGGCCCTGAGCGCCGTGTCAGGCACCCGCATCGGACACCGGTGTCACTCGCGGGCCATCATCGCCATGGCCTCACGCTCCAGGTCGATGTACGGCTCGCCGCTGACGTCGACGGCGACGCGCCGCAGGGTGGCTCCGCCGAAGGCCCAGGGCGAGGTGCCGGGGTAGTCGTCGGTGACGGGTTCACCGCCGTCCCGGCCGACGTTGAGGCCCTCACCGGCCAGGGTGAACTTGCCGGGCTGGGTCCTGATGCGCCCCTCGCCGACCTTCTCCTCCCCGTGGTAGAGGCTGAGGATGCCGGTGGCGACACCGGGGGACTCCTCGCCGTCCTTCTCGAAGGAGGCGGCGAGCACCAGCCGGCCGTCGGCAGGCAGGTCCGTGCCGGAGCTCACCGACTGCCGTTCGCTGCCGAGGAAGTTGTAGACGTAGTGGAGCCGGTTGTCGCGTACGTAGAGCGCGTGCCCGCCGAACCGGCCGCCGTGTGCGAAGAGCACTCCCGACGCCTCGGTGCCCTCGAAGTCGACCAGTGCGCCGATCGAGTAGGAGCGGTTGCGGATGTTGACCGCGACGGACTCCGGCACCTCGGAGGCGCCGGGCCGGTAGACGTACCGGTTGCGGGCCGGGGTGAGCTGCGGACGGAACGTCGACAGGATCTCCATGGGTGAGCGGTCGTCGAGCGGGAAGGCCTGGTTGGCGCCCGCCTCGTGGTACCAGAGGGCGATCAGTTCGTTGAGCTTCTGCGGCTCCTGCTCGGCCAGGTCGTGCATCTCGGCCCGGTCCGCCTCGGCGTGGTAGAGCTCCCAGGTGTCCTGGGCGAAGTTGCTCCAGCCGCTCACCGCCGGGTGGGTGGTGACGGCCTTCCAGCCCTGGTGCCAGATGCCGCGGGTGCCGAGCATGGAGTAGAACTGCGTGCTCTTGGCCGTGGGGATGTTCGCGGCGTCGAAGCTGTAGCGCATGCTGACGCCCTGGAGGGGGATCTGGGTACGGCCCTTGACCGTGTCCGGGAGTTCGAGGCCGAGGCAGTCGAGGACGGTGGGCACGATGTCGACGGCGTGGTGGTACTGGTCGCGGACCTCGCCGCGCGCCTTGACGCCCGCGGGCCAGGAGACGACGCAGGGGTCGCAGGTGCCGCCGTTGAAGGAGTAGCGCTTCCACATCTTGAACGGGGTGTTGAAGGCCATGGCCCAGCCGTTCGGGTAGTGGCCGTAGGTGTTGATGCCGCCGAGCTCGTCGATCATGGCCAGGTTCTCCTGGAGGTCGTCCGCGACCCCGTTGAAGAACTTGTTCTCGTTGACCGATCCGTTGGGTCCGCCCTCACCGCTGGCCCCGTTGTCGGAGACCACCACGATGATGGTGTTGTCCAGCTGCTCGATCTCCTCCAGGTAGTCCAGGAGGCGTCCGATCTGCTCGTCGCAGTGGGAGAGGAAACCCGCGTAGGTCTCCGCCATCCGCGCGAACAGCCGGCGCTCGTCCGCGTTCAGCTGGTCCCAGGGACGCGTGTAGTCCACGTCGGGGAACTGCTCGCCGTCCGGTCCGGTCCTCGTGTCGGGTGTGCCGATCGGGTTGACGGGCGGGAGCTGGGTGTCCTTCGGGACCAGGCCCAGTTCCTTCTGCCGGGCCAGGGTCTGTTCGCGCATCGCCTCGTAACCGGCGTCGAACCTGCCCCGGTAGCGTTCGATCCACTCCTTGGGCGCCTGGTGCGGGGCGTGGGCGCAGCCGGGCGCGTAGTAGAGGAAGACGGGCCGTTCGGGGGCGATGGCCTTGACGTCGTCGATGTACCTGATGGCCTTGTCGGTGATGTCGACGCTGAAGTGGTAGCCCTCCTCGGGGGTGGCGGGAGGCTGGACCGGGTGGTTGTCGTGGACGAGGTCCGGGTACCACTGGTTGGTCTCGGCGCCGAGGAAGCCGTAGAACCGCTCGAAGCCGCGGCCGGTCGGCCAGTTGCGCTTGGTGGAGGCGAGGTTCATCTCGTCCTCGGGGCACAGGTGCCACTTGCCGACGAGAGAGGTGCTCCAGCCCTTGTCGACGAGGAGTTCGGCGAGGGTGGCGCACTCCTGGGGGATGTGCCCGTTGCTGTTGGGGAACCCGATGGCCGCCTCACTGATGCAGGCCATGCCGTTGGTGGTGTGGTTGCGGCCGGTGAGCAGCGCCGACCGGGTCGGGGAGCACAGCGCGGTGGTGTGCCACTGGCTGTAGCGCAGGCCCTTCGCCGCGATGCGGTCGATGTTCGGTGTCTCGATCGGGCCGCCGTAGCAGCTCATGGCGCCGAAGCCGACGTCGTCGAGGACGATGTACACCACGTTGGGCGACCCTTCGGGCGCCTTCGGCTGCTGAAAGGGGGACCAGTCCGGGACGGAGTCCCGGACGTCGAGGTTCACCACACCTCGGAACGCGTCAGCCATGCGTATCGCCTTCCATGTCGAGCGCACGGCTCGTACGTGCGCCGCTGCCGACGGACCAGCCCAGCGTCCCCGGACCGCGGGAGGACGGCAGACCGTGGAGGCCGAACGGGCCAACGGCGTACTCCGTCCGGTGGCCCGGTGTCCGCGCCGGGCACGCGGGCGGGGCGGTCAGGTGGATCCCGCGTCGTCGGCGAAGAGGCGCGACCAGTCGTCGCGGACGCTGACGGTCAGCCAGCCGCGCCCCGGTGCCTCCTCCAGGGCCCGCTCCGCTCCGGTGGTGTAGGCGGGATCGTTGCGTCCTTCGTCGTCGTGGAGGATCAGGACGCCCAGTCCCGGCCGCTCCGCCGTGGCGTGGTCGAGCATCTCGATGTCACCGTTGCTGTTGCCGAAGGCCAGCACGGGCCGTCTGCCCAGCCGGCTCCAGATGCGGACGGGTTTCGCCGGGCCGTCGTCGAGGTACGGGGCTCCCTCGCCGTAGACCACGGTGCGCCGGCTGCCGGACCAGACCGTGTCGGCGGTCGACCCGATGATCTGGTCGGGGCGTACGCCGTACATCGACCGGCTGATGACCCTCATGAAGTCCCGCCCGCCTCCCGAGGCGATCACGGTGGTGAAGCCCTTGTCGCGCAGCAGCTCCAGGAGCTCGGTCATGGGCAGGTACGCGCACGCGGTGTACGGCCTGCGGAGCCCGGGGTGCTCCGCGGTGCGGAAGAACTCCTCGACCAGTCCGGCGAGCTCGCCGGTGCTCAGCCCCCGCTGGGCCGCGACTACCGCCTCGGCGAGCTCCGGGATCCTCGCGTCGTCCCCCGCGTAGTGCGCGGCGATCACCGAGCCGACCCATCGGGGGTCGTCCGCGACCGCGGAGGCGTACGGTTCCCTCCCGGCCAGGGAGGCGTCGGCGGCCACCATCTCCTTCCACCGCCGGAGGAGGAAGTGGAGCTGCACCGGCATGGGTTTCTCCGGCCAGAGCGTGCCGTCGTTGTCGAAGACGGCGATCCGGTCCTCGGGGGCGAGGAAGTCCTCCCCGGGGGTCGTCACCCCGTCGACGAAACGCAGGAGCGAGGAGCGGACCTCTCCGTCGTTCCAGGACGGCAGCGGATCAGAATCGTTCATAAGGGGCAAATTAACAGCCCTGCGGCTGCCTCGATCCGTGGACCGCAGCCCCGGGCCGGCACACCTCAGGCCTCGCCGTCACGGTCGCGTTCCTGCGCCAGCAGTGCGTCGAGGTCGGTGAGCCTGTCCAGTCCGCGTACGGCCCTGGTCATCCGGGCGTTGTGCTCGAAACGGTCACGATGGCGGTGCAGCAGGGCCCAGTAGCCGGCGGTGAACGGGCAGGCGTCCTCTCCCACGCGTACAAACGGCTTGTACCGGCAGGGGCCGCACAGGTCGCTCATCCGGTCGATGTAGGCGCCGCCCGAGGTGTAGGGCTTGGTGGTCATGCGCCCGCCGTCCGCGTACTGGGACATGCCGACCACGTTGGGGACCATCACCCAGTCGTACCCGTCGACGAAGCTGCGGTGGAACCAGTCGGTGACGGCCCGTGGCTCCCAGCCTCGCTGGAGGGCGAAGCTGCCGAGGACCATCAGCCGGGGGATGTGGTGGGTCCAGCCGGTCGCCCTGACCTGTTCCAGCACCTGGGAGAGGCAGTTGGCGTCGGTGCCGTCCGGCGACAGCCCGGTGAACCAGCCGGGCAGCGGTGCGTGGTGGCGCAGGGCGTTGCCGTCGCGGTAGCGGTCGCCGAAGTACCAGTAGACGTGCCAGACGAACTCGCGCCATCCGGCGACCTGGCGTACGAAGCCCTCGGCGCTGTTGAGCGGGGCGTCGCCCGACCGCCACCGGGCCTCGGCCCGTTCGACGCACTCGGCCGGGTCCAGGAGGCCGAGATTGAGCGACGAGGAGAGCAGGCTGTGGCTCATCGTCGGGTCGCCGGCGAGCATCGCGTCCTCGTGGGGGCCGAAGGTGGCGAGCCGGTGCTCCATGAAGCGGCGGAGGGCGGCGAGCGCCTCGCGACGGGTGGCGGGGAAGCGGCGGGGCGCGTCCTCACCGACGAACTCGACCTCCCCGTCCCGCTCCCACCGGTCGAGGTCCGCTCTGACCTCGGCGTCGATGTCGCTCTCCCGGGGGCGGTAGGGAGCCGGCACGCCGAGTTCCGAGTCACCGCGCGGTGGCGGTCGACGGTTGTCGTGGTCCAGGTTCCACTGCCCGCCCACGGGCCGGTCGCCCTCCATCAGCAGGTCGTGCCCGCGCCGGACCCACCGGTAGAAGTCCTCCTGCCTCAGGTGCTTCGTCCCCCGGGTGTCCGCCCACTCTCGGAACTCCTCGTGCGTCACGAGGAAGCCGCCCGCGGGCAGGACGCGCACCGAGGGCAGCGCGCTCACGAAGGCGTACGCGGCGTGCGAGGTGGGGTGGCGTACGGTCACCGGGCCGTCCCCCACCGCCTCGCGCAGTCCCTCGCGGTAGGTGCCGGCCTTCACGTACCGCACCCGGTCGCCGAGCTCGGCGGCGCGGTGGCGCATCGCGGACAGCACGAGGTGGGCCTTGGCCCGGTGGAACCGCCGTCGCCGCAGGACGCTCCGGGCCTCGATCATCAGCAGTGGGGCGTCCCGGTGGGGGCCGCCCCTCGCGGGGTCCAGGAAGTGGGGGCCCAGCTGGTCGCCGAACAGCCAGTGGGGGGTGCCGGACTCTTCCTCTGCCATGGCGGGTGCTCCCTCGACGGTCCGTCGCCGGGTGACGCGGGTGCCGCGGCCCGTACCCCGGCGATCCAAGCGCACCGGAGGGCGAGCCGCGCCCCGCACACGCCGGGTACGCCCCCGGTCCGGCCGTTCGGGGTGCGTCGGGCGGTCACAGGCCCAGGTCCCGGCCGACGATCTCCTTCATGATCTCGGTGGTCCCCCCGTAGATGGTGGTGATGCGTGAGTCGAGGTAGTCCTGGGCTATGCGGTACTCGGTCATGTAGCCGTACGCGCCGTGGAGTTGCACGCAGCGGCCTACGATCTCGACATAGCGCTCGGTGGCCCAGAACTTCGCGGCGGCGGCGTCCACGGCGGTGAGCTCGCCCCGGGAGTGACGGGCCAGCAGGTCGTCGAGGTAGGCGCGGCCCACCCGGGCCGTGGTGACCATCTCGGCGAGCTCGAAGCGGGTGTTCTGGAAGGAGCCGATCGGCCGGCCGAACGCCTCACGTCCCTTGACGTACTCCAGGGTGCGTTCGAGTACGCCCTCCATGGAGGCGACGGCGTTGGCGGCGATGGAGATCCGCTCCTGCGGGAGGTTGTGCATCAGGGCCTTGAAGCCGTCGCCCTCCCGGCCGAGGAGGTTGGAGACCGGTACGCGGACGTCCTGGAAGAAGAGTTCGCTGGTGTCCTGGGCGTGCAGGCCCACCTTCTCCAGGTTGCGCCCCCTGGTGAAGCCGGGGCGGTCGGCCTCGACGACCAGCAGGCTGAGCCCGGTGTGGCGGTCGGGGCCGGTGCGTACGGCGGTGACGACGAGGTCGGCGTTCTGCCCGTTGGAGATGAAGACCTTGCTGCCGTTGACCACGTATTCGTCGCCGTCGCGGACCGCGGTGGTGGCGATCCCGGCCAGGTCGCTTCCGGTCCCGGGCTCGGTCATCGCCACCGCGACGACGAGTTCCCCAGCCGCGATGCCGGGCAGCCAGCGGGCCTTCTGCCCGGCATCGGTCAGGCCGGTGAAGTAGGGGACGACGATGTCGTTGGACAGGGTGACCGAGGCCAGGCCGTCGGAGGCTGGGTGCCGGGAGAACTCCTCGCCGATGACCGCGTTGAAGCGGTAGTCGGCGACTCCGCCGCCCCCGTACTCCTCGGGGATGTTGAAGCCGAGGATCCCGGCCCGGGCGGCCTCCTCGAAGAGTTCCCGGTCGACCTTCCCCTCGGCACGCCACCGCTCGGCGTGCGGGGCGGCGTGCTTGTCGGCGAAGGCGCGGGCCGTCTCCCGCAGCATCTCGTGCTCGTCCTCGTAGAGCGAGCGCTCGGCGGAGATCACATCGGCCATCGGAAACTCCTGTTCCAGATCACGATCGGGGGGGGGAGGAAGTGAGGTTCGGGGGCGGCTCAGGTACCGGGCAGGAGGACCGGCTTCAGCACACGGCCGGCGCGCTGGTCGGTCACCGCCCGGTCGAAGTCGGCCAGCGGGTAGGTCGTCACCAGCCGTTCGAGGGGCAGGAGGCCGCGCCGGTGGCGCCGTACCAGCTCGGGGATGAGCGCCGACGGTTCGGCGTCGCCCTCCACGCAGCCGTGTATCCGCAGTCCGCGCAGCATCAGGGACCGCACGTCGACGGTCACGTCCGGCGGCCCCAGCCCGACCAGGGCCAGCACGCCGCACGGCTGGAGCAGCCCGAGCGCGCGGGTGACGGACTCGGGCCGGCCGGTGGTGTCCAGTGCGTGCGTGACCGCGGGAATCGCCTCGTCCAGGGAGGCGACGACCGTGGCGCCGCAGCGGGCCATCAGCTCACGGCGTTCCGCCACGGGCTCCGCCACCAGCACCTCGACGTCCTCGGAGAGCGCGGTCAGTGCCGCGGCGGCGCCCACTCCCCCGGCACCGATGACGAGCACCCGGTCACCGGGCCGGGGGCGCAGCACGTTGAGCACCGCGCCCGCGCCGGTCAGGAACCCACAGCCCAGGGGCGCCGCGACCTCCGGCGGTACGTCTCCGACGGGCACGCAGGACCGGGCGTCGGTCAGCGCGGCCGTGGCGAACGACGACTGCCCGAAGAAGGCCCCGAAGACCGGCTCCTCGCGGACGCGCAGGGTGGGAGAACGGTCCAGTCGCCGGCCCGAGCCGTTGAGCGCCGCCGACCAGGCGCAGTATCCGGGAAGACCCCTTCGGCACTGGGCGCATCCGCCGCACGAGGCGAAGGAGATCACGACCCTGTCCCCCACGGTGGTGCCGTCGACGGCCGAACCCACTCGTTCGACGATGCCGCAGCCCTCGTGGCCGAGGACGGCGGGCCGCTCGCGGAGCCTCTTCCGGGTGACGAGGTCGGTGTGGCACACACCGACCGCCTCGATCCGCACGATGACCTCGTCGGGCCGGGGGGTGTCCAGCTCGGCCTCGACGATCTCGCTGGGCGCGGACCCCCGGGTCAGGAGCGCGGAGATCCTCATTCCCGCTCCAGGCCGAAGTAGAAGAGGTGGCCGCTCGCCGAGGACGTCGCCGCCTTGCCGTTCATCACACCCATGAGGGTGGAGTCGTCGACCCGCTTGAAGTGGTCGAGCACCGCCATGCCGTCGTACACCATCGTGGCGGTCACCTGCCCGCGGAACTCGACGTTCCAGAGGCTGGCGCCGCCCCGCCCCGACGTCGTGTCGGAGTAGAGGGCGCCGTCCTCGCCCCGGCAGATCAGCGGCTGCACGTCGTCCTGGGTGGTGAACCGCTTGCCGTGCCACCGGCTGCGGGCGAGCACACGCTCCACGGGGTGACCGGTCGGGAAGGCGAAGCCGCGCCAGGAGCCGCGTAGTGACGAGGCGTCGACGGTGTCGAGGTCCGCCCACAGGGCGTCCAGCTCCGCCGGGTCGAGCGGGCCCTCCGCGGCCCGCAGCGCCTGCCACCGCTCCCGTACCGTGGGCCTGTCGTCGCTCATCGCACACGCAGCCGGCGCATCAGGGCCATCTGGCCGTTGGTCCGGCGCACGAAGTCCTGCACCGACTGCTTCGGGGCCGGGCCGAGCGGCATGAGGCGCTGGACCGCGACCGTCTGGCTCTCGGTGTACTTGCGGATGCCCTCGGCTCCGTGGCGGCGGCCGAGACCGCTGTCGCCCATGCCGCCCATGCCGGCCTCGACGCTGCCGGCGGCGGCCGCGGCGCCGTCGTTGACGTTCACCGATCCGGCGCGGATCAGCCCGGCCATCCGGGCCGCCTCGCGGGTGTCGCGCGACCAGATCGAGGCCGACAGGCCGTAGCTGCCCTGGTTCGCCATCCTCAGGGCCTCGTCGTCGGTGGCGAAGGAATACAGCGAGACGACGGGGCCGAACGTCTCCTTCCCGCAGACGTCCATGTCCGGGGTGACCCCTTCGAGGACCGTCGGATCGTAGAACAACGGGCCGATGTCGGGACGCGCGCGGCCACCGGTGAGCACGGTCGCCCCCTTGGACACCGCGTCGTCGACGTGGGCCCGGACGGTCTCCAGTTGCGCGGGCGAGACGAGCGAACCGACGTCCGCGGAGTAGTCGAAGGTCCTTCCCAGGACCAGCGCCTGCGTGGCCCTCAACAGCTCTTCACGGAAGGCCTCGTAGACCTTCTCGTGCACGTGGACGCGTTCGATGTGGATGCACATCTGCCCGGTGTTGGCGAAGGCGGCCACCACCGTGCCGGCGGCCGCCGCGGCGATGTCGGCGTCCGCGCGGACGATGAGCGGGTTCTTCCCGCCGAGCTCCAGGGAGGAGCCGGTCAGCCGCCCGGCGGCACGCTCGGCCACGACGCGCCCGGTGGCGGTGGAGCCGGTGAAGCAGACGAAGTCGACGGCGTCCACCACCGCGGACCCCACCACGGCCCCGTCTCCGGCCACGACCTGCCACAGGTCGACCGGCAGACCGGCCTCGTGGAGCAGGGCCCGGGTCCAGAGCATGGTCAGCGCGGCCTGCGGGTCCGCCTTGGAGACGACGGCGTTCCCCGCGAGCAGCGCGGGGAGCACGTCACCGACCCCGAGGTAGAGGGGGTAGTTCCAGGGCGAGATGACACCCACCACCCCCTTGGGGCGGCGCACCTCCTCGACCTTCGTCAGGCCGGGGATCATCCCGCGTACCCGGCGGGTGCCCAGATAGCGGCGGGCGCGCCTGGCGTAGTGGCGTGCGACGGCGGCGACCTGCGCCACCTCCTGCCATGCGTGGTAGCGCGCCTTGCCGGTCTCCCACTGGATCAGGTCGAGCACCTGGTCCTGCCGTTCGAGCAGCAGGTCGTGGAAGGCGAGGACGATCTCGGCGCGGCGGGCGAGCGGCGTCCGCGACCACTCGTGCTGGGCGGCGCGGGCGACGCCGGCCGCCGAATCGACGTCCGCCGGGTCACAGGCGGGGACGGGGGCGATCGGCGACAGGTCGTAGGGGGCCAGCGCGGTCACCGGATCGGCGGCCCCCCTCCCCTGCCGGGCCTCGTCGTGGTGCACCCACGCGCACCACCGCCCGATCAGCTCGTCGGTCACCCAGGAGGGTCGTGCGCCTGACGCCGCCGAGGGCGCGGCGGGCGCTTCGGTCTGGTCCTGCTCCGTGTTCATGGAACTCCTCAAAGCGCCGGACGGATACGGGTCGGGAGAGTGGCCGAACGGCTGCCGCGTGTGCCCGCTCCGCCGGCGATCCGGGAGCCGAGAGCTCGGCGACACCGGGGACAGCAGTGAATTCCGGGCCTTGCGGGACAGCCCCGTGCAGAGGTCTTGCCCACGATCGAACGCCTCGTTATGTTAATCAGAAATCACATCCGAGGGCAACCTTGTGACCTGGCCGAAATCCGCACCTCAGGCCCACTCCAAGGGTGTCCATGCCCGTATGGAAGGCAGCCAAGTAAATGGAGAATCCCACCAGAAGGCGTGCCCTGTCGATCGGTGCCGTGCTGGGCCTCGCGACTGCGACGAGCGCGCCCCAAGCCTGGTCCTGGTCGTCCACGGGCTCGGTCGCCGGAACCGACACGGTCACCGATCCGTTCACGGTCTGGGACCCGACGGCGGACGAGGTGGCCGCTCGCCTCCTCGCCGACGGCGCGGCCCCGGCGGTCAACAAGGCATGGGAGTCCTGGGTCGACAACAAGGACCCCTTGCCCTCCGGCATGCCGGGGTACCTGACCGACTACCTCACCGAGGCCAACAAGCTGCCCTCATGGGCCGATCCGGCGCTGCTCGCGGCGTCCGAGAAGCTCTACAAGAGGCTCCAGGGCTACCTGTTCGTGTCGGAGAGCCTCGGCAGCGGCATGCTCAGCACCGTGATCCCCCGCGAGGCGCGCGCGGTCTACTGGTCCGCCGGCGGCGCCGACATGAAGGCCCGCGCGGCCAAGACGTTCACGTTCGGCTACGACCTGCACAGCGCGAGCGCCTGGCAGCCCACCGGGCACTTCGTCGTCTCCGCCAACAAGACACGCCTGGTGCACTCGGTGGTCCGCAACCTGCTGCCGAAGTCGAAGCAGTTCATGGCGACCTCCGACCAGCCCAAGCCGATCAGCAACGGCGACATCCTGGTCACGTTCCACTCCGTGGCCACCGTCGCCTACAACAACATGGCCAAGTGGGGCATCAGGCAGACGGCGGCGGAGAAGGCCGCCGACCTGCACGCCTGGAAGGTGGCCCTCCATCTCCTCGGCGTCCACGAGCAGTTCATCCCCGCCACCTGGGCCGACGCGCAGGCGCAGGCCGACCAGATGCTCTGGCCGGTCGTCGCCCCCACCGCCGAGGGCACCGACCTGGCCAAGACCCTGCTCGGGTACATCGAGGATCCCACCCTGGGCCTGACCACCGGATTCCTCAACGAGATGGTCCGCTTCCTCATCAGCGACAAGTACGCCGACTGGCTCGGCCTGGGAAGGGACCTGGTGTCACGGGCCCTGATCAGGGCCGCCTGGCCGACGTACGTCAGGTTCAGGGAAGGGCTGTCGCCCATCGTGCCGGACGGCCTCTACCTGTTCGACCAGTTCGTGCGGGGCATCGCGATGCTGTTCCTCAACAACGGCAGTTCCGCGACGCAGACCCCGATCACCCTGCCCACCGCGAACCGGCCCGGCGCCTGAGCCGGCGACCCGTACGGCGCCCCGCGACCGCACGGCCGGGCCGCGGGGCGCACCCGGGCGGCCGGACGCGGTCGCCACCGCTACCGCAGACCCAGGGCGCTCACGACCAGGGCGGCGACCTCGCCCCGGTTCTCCGGCGTGTCCTCCCAGTGCAGCCGGCGGCCGGCCTCGACCACGACACCGAACCCGGCGTGCACCAGGACGCGCGCCTGGCGCGGGTCCAGCTCGGGCCGCACCAGCGACAACTGCTGCTCCCAGACGGCGATGTGTTCACGCTGGGCACGGATCAGCGGCTGCCGCAGGTCGTCGCGGAGGCCGACCACTTCGGCCTCCGCGACGCCGGTCAGCTCGGTGTGCTCGAAGCTGTAGGCGACGTACGTGGCGGCCAGCACCTCCAGCGCCTCGCGCGGGTCGGTCACCTCCGCGAGGCTGCGGTCCACCGCCTGGGCGAGCAGCCCCGCGGCCTGCAGGCACGCCTCCACGAGGATGTCCACCTTGTTGGGGTAGTGACGGTAGATCGCGGACGGCGCGAGCCCCACCGCCTCCGCGATCTGGCCGTTGGTGACCTTGACGAACCCGTCGCGCGCGAACAGCGGGACCGCCGCGGCCAGGATCTCCGCGCGCCGGGTGCGCGGGACCGGCTGGGCGGGCAGTTCCACGCGGGGCGCCCCGTCGTGGGCCGCCGCGGGGTCGGCCCCGGCCACACCGAGGGCCGACGCCACCAGTACGTTCTCGACCCGGCGCTGGGCGATGGAGACGTGATGCATCGAGATGGAGCCGATCGCACCGAGGGCCGCGGCCGCACGCAGCTCGGCCCCCGGCGTCGCGTACTCGCGCACCAGCGCCTCGGTCACCCTCGCGACGACACGCGCGAACTTCGCCCTCAGGAGCCGCCGGTCAGCGTGTTCGAGGTACCGGGCCTCCCACCGGTAGAGGCCGCCGGCCGCCCGGTGGGTCACCGCGACGCGGGTGACCGCGCCGAGGACCCGCTCGGGATCCGCCGTGTCCGGCAGTTCGTCCAGCACCGCGACCAGCCGGTCCACCAGGACGTTGGCGCACTCGGCGAAGAGGGCGTACTTGTTGGGGAAGTGCCGGTACAGGGCCGCCGCGCTGATGCCCACACCGGCGGCGATCTCCTCCATCGGCGCCGCGTGGTAGCCGCGCTCGCTGAACACCCGGCCGGCCGCCTCGATGATGAGCTGCCTGCGGTTGCGCGGCCGGGTGGCCGCGATCGGATCGATGCTCACCGGCGGGCGGGGGTGCACGGGGACTGGGCCATGCGCACAAGTCAATCACAGGGCCGCCGGGGCCCGGAAACCACCGGACACTCGTGGCACCCCCCGTGACACCCACCTCGCACCCATGTGATTCTCCATTAACAAAGTGCTTCTCCGGAGCCCTCCCGCCGGGCACAATGGCACACACCCACCCCCTCCCCCACCGTCCCGAACGCGAGGAGCGGCATGCCCACGTCCACGGCCCCCGCCTGGTCCTTCCGTAACCACTGGATGGCGCACGCCGCCACCCACGCGGCGATGCGCCCCGACAGGCCGGCGCTGCGGTACCTCGGAGCCACCACCACCTGGTCACAGCTGTCCGAGCGGTCTCTGAGGCTGGCCGCCGCACTGGCCGGCAAGGGCGTACGGGAAGGCGACCGGGTGGCCGTGCTCACCCTGAACCATCCGTGGTTCGTGGAGAGCGTGTTCGCCGCGAACAGCCTGGGAGCCATGGCGGTGCCGCTCAGCTTCCGCCTCACGGCGCCCGAGCTCGGCGGCATCCTGTCCGACTGCACCCCCTCGGCCGTCGTCGTCGACGCACAGCTGCTGCCGCTGTTCCTGGCTGTGCCGCCCATCGCCTCCGTCACCACGGTGATCGTCATCGGCGGGCCGGAGCCGGCGGAAGGGCACGACAGGTACGAGGACCTGCTGGCCGCGCACGAACCGATGGAACTGCCGGACATCGGCGAGGAGTCCACCGCGCTGATCATGTACACCTCGGGCACCACCGGCAGGCCGAAGGGGGTGATGCTCTCCCACCGCAACATGCAGCTGCAGGCGGTCACCTGCATCCGGGCGATGGACATCTTCGACGACTCCGACGTCGGCTTCCTCACCGCGCCGTTCTTCCACATCGCGGGACTCGGCTCGATCGTCGCGAACATCCTGGTCGGCAGCACCGTGGTGATCCACCCTCTGGGCGCCTTCGACCCGAAGGCGGTACTGGACGCCTACGAACGCGAGGGCGCCACCGTCGTCTTCAACGTGCCGCAGCAATGGGACCTGCTCTGCGCGCAGCCGGACATCGACAAGCGCGACCTCAGGCTGCGGGTCATCAGCTGGGGCGCCGCGCCGGCGAGCGACGCGACGCTCCGCGCCATGGGCGAGGCGTTCCCCGGGGCGCTCAACGTGGCGGTGTTCGGCCAGACCGAGACCTCGCCGATCACCTGCGTCCTGCGCGGCGCCGACTCCCTGCGCAAGCTCGGCTCCGTCGGCCGGCCCATCCCGACCATCCAGTACCGCGTGGTGGACGCCGGCATGAACGACGTACCGGCCGGCGAGGTCGGCGAGATCGTGTACCGCGGCCCCACCGTGACCCAGGGGTACTGGAACAAGCCCGAGGAGACCGCGGACGCCTTCGAGGGCGGCTGGTTCCACTCCGGCGACCTCGTCCGGCAGGACGACGAGGGCTTCGTCTGGGTCGTCGACCGCAAGAAGGACATGATCATCAGCGGTGGCGAGAACATCTACTGCGCCGAACTGGAGAACGTCATCGCCGAGCACCCCTCGGTGGTCGAGGTCGCGGTGATCGGCAGGGCGGACGAACGCTGGGGGCAGGTGCCGGTCGCCTACGTCACCCTCGCACCGGAGGCCGGGCTGTCGCTCGGGGAGCTGACGGGCTTCCTCGGCGGCCGGCTCGCCTCCTTCAAGATGCCCAAGGACCTGGTGGCGGTCGCGGGGCTTCCGCGCAACGCGGGCGGGAAGGTCGTGAAGGGCGAGCTGCGCGACCTCCCCTCCGCCTCGGGGTGACGCGACCGGCCGGGCGGGCGGCAACCTGTGTGTCCGAACACGGGTGGTGCGGCGCGGGGCCCGCACCGCACCACCCGTACCCGGCGGCTCGGCCTGCCGGCCTCCGGCGGCGTCAGTCCCTCCTCCGGTACGCGGCATCGAGTGCCTCCAGCGCCGCGTCGACGTCCGTCCGGCCGCCGAGCAGGGCCTCGATCTGCTCGAAGTGCGTCTGCTGGACGCGGGAGTTCGGCCAGTGCTGGTCCATGAAGGAGACCGTGCTCCCGTCCTTCTGCCGCGAGGCGACCTCCTTGACGGCCGGGTCCACCGTGAAGGACTCGTTGGGGAGGGCCGGCAGGGTCGCGCCGGTGCGGTTGTAGAGGTTCTGCCCCGCCTCCGAGCCGAGGAAGTCGATGAAGGCGAAGGCGGCCTTCCGGCGGGGGGTACCGGCCCGGACCCCGTAGGCCGCCGAGACGGCTCCGGGCATCCGGGTCTCGGCGGCCTCATCGGTGGCCGGCAGGGCCGTCATCCGCAGTTCGACGGCAGGGTCGGCGGCACGCAGCGCCGGGAGCGCGCTCGCGATCTGGACGGTCCCCAGCGCCTGCCCGCCGACCACCTGGTCGAGGGACTCCTCGTACGTCGTGTCGAGCGAGCCGCTGCCGAAGCAGCCTCGCTCTTCCATCTCCAGGTACTTCCGCAGAGCCGCCTTCCAGCCGGAGTCCGCGAAGGTCCTCCCGAGGAACTCCATCTTCATGTCGAAGTCCGGCTCGTGGGCGTAGACGGTCGTCGCCACCAGTGCGTAGGTGATGAGCTGGCGGACCCATGCGGTCTCGTTGCCCAGCGCGAGGAGGACCTTGCCGTGCTCCCGGGCGGTGTCGCAGAGACCGAGCAGTTCGGTCCAGGTGCGAGGGGGTGTGCCGCCGACCGCTTCGAGCGTCCGCTCCGACCAGACCGCCCCGATGGCGCTGAAGGACACGGGTACGACGAAGGAACCGCCGGACTCCCCGACGACGGACCGGATCTCCTCCGGGATCCGGAGGGTGAAGTGGCGCAGGCTGAGGTTCTCGAGGAGGTCGTCGTGCTCGAGTGCCGCGACGGATGCCGGGTTGCCGTTGCCGGGCCAGACCGTGAAGACGTCCGGGCCTTCGCCGGCCCTGAGTCGGTCGGGCAGTTCCTTCTGCAGCGTGCCGATGTCGGCGAACGTCGTCTTCACGCGTATGTCCGGGTGCAGGCGCCGGAACTCCGCGACCACCGAGCCCATCGCGGACCGGTCGGTGGCGGACGCCGTGACGGAGAGCTCGGTGACTTCGCCGCCCGGGGAGCCGGACACACCGCATCCGGCGGTCGTGGCGGCGGCGAGCACGAGAGCGAGGGACAGGCCGAGCGGACGCGAGGTACGGGACACGGGTGGACTCCGGACGGGAGGGCGGGAGGGCGGGGCCGGGGAAGGCGGGCCTGGGGAGTCGGCCCGCGGTGACCGTCGCGGCGGTGGCTCGCACGGCTCCGGGCCGTGGCCGGCCGGGAGCCGTGCGAGCCGCCGGGGGACGGAGCGCCCGGCGTCAGCCGAGGGTGAGGGTGCGCCGGGTGGTCACGTCGCGGGACGAGCGTGCCGTCGCGAACGTGTACGTGCCGCGGACGAGGGTCAGGGCTCCCGCATTCCAGGTGGAGAGGTCCTGGACGGGGATCGTCAGGGTGAGCCTCCGGGTGCCCGCCGCGGGGAGGGTGACCTTGCGGAAGGCGACCAGGCGGCGCGGCTCGGCGGCGGCCGCGGCGGGCAGGGTCGCGTACACCTGCACGACCTCGGTGCCCTGACGCCGGCCGGTGTTGGTGACGGTGACGGTGAGCGTGACGGTCCCGGCGGCCGGGTCGTAGGCGGCTTCCGGCGACCCGTGGGTGAAGGTCGTGTAGGAGAGGCCGTGGCCGAAGGGGAAGCGGGGCGCCTGGCCCTTCGAGTCGTAGAAGCGGTAGCCGACCGCGATGCCCTCGTCGTAGGAGACGGTGGCGTTCGTGCCCGGGTAGGTGGCGGGGCTGGTGCCGGGCCCCTGCCCGGCGTCGGCGGGGAAGGTGACCGGGAGCCGGCCCGACGGGTCGCTGTCACCGAACAGGACGGCTGCCAGGGCCGTACCCGCGCCCCGGCCCGCGTACCAGGCCTGCACCACGGCCTCCACGTCGTTCAGCCACGGGGTGGCGACCGGGCCGTCGGTGTTGAGGACGACCACGGTGCGCGGGTTGGCGGCGGCCACGGCCGTGATCAGCTGGTCCTGGTCACCGGGCAGTCCGTACGACGCGTGGTCCATGCCCTCGCCCGCGACCCGGTTCACGAAGACCACGGCGGCGTCGGCCGCCCGGGCCGCCGCCACCGCGGCCGGGATCAGGGACTCGGGCTGCCAGCCCAGGGTCAGGCCGCAGGTGCCTGTCTCCGCGGCGGCGTTGTCGTAGGTCAGTTCCACGGTGACCGCACGGCCCGCGGTCAGCTCGGCGGTTCCCTGGAGCGGGTAGTCGTACGGGCCGAGGAAGAAGCGGGCCATCTGGCGGGTGCCGGCGACGACGGTCCTGCCGTCGATCTTCAGGGTGGCCGTCCCCGAAGGCAGCAGGGAGAAGCGGTGGAGGCCGGTGGCGGTCGGAGTGAGCGTGCCGGTCCACTTCGCCGACCACACCTGCGGCAGGCCCTCCACGGGCGCGGCCGTGAAGTCGACGGTCGCGTCGGTGCGGGTCGCGACCGGTGTCCCGGCGCCGCCCGAACCGGCGTAGTAGGTCCCCGTGAGGCCCGCCGCCCCGGCCGGGGTGCGCAGGACCGCCCCGGGGACGGTGGCGAGCGGCAGGTCGCCCCTGGTGCCCTGGGCGTGGGTGACCTTGACGGAGCTGCCCGCGCGGGACCGGATCGCTTCCAGGGGCGTGGTCCAGGTGCCCGGGTCGACGTAGGTGGATCCGGACACCCCGGTGAAGGTGTCGGCGCCCGCGGGCCCGATGACGGCGAGCGACTTCACCGACCCGGTCAGCGGGAGCGCGGACGCCCGGTTGGCGAGCAGCACGGTCGACGCCACGGCGGCCTCGTGGGCGAGGTCCTTGTGGGCCTGCGTGCTGACATCGGCGGCCGGGGCGGGAACGGGATGGTCGAAGAGGCCGTTGGCGAACATGGTGACGAGGATGCGCCGGGCGGCGTCGTCGAGCCGGGCGGCCGGTATCGCACCGCCGGTGAGGGAGCCCGCGGGGATCTGCACACCGCCGGGCCCGAGTCCGGCGAGGTCCATGCCGGCCTTGGCGGCGGCGACCTGGTCGTCGCCCGCCCAGAAGTCGGGCACGGTGTAACCCTGAAGGCCCATCCCCTGCTTCAGGTCGGCGAAGAGGCCGGTGTGCCTGGTGGCGAAGGTTCCGTTGATCTTCGGGTACGCCATCATCACCGAGGTGGTGGGAGCGGCGGCGATCACCCGGCGGAACGGCGCCTGGTAGTACTCGTGCAGGGCGCGGTCGGAGACCTTGGTGTCGGTGAAGAAGCGGTTGACCTCCTGGGTGTACCCGGCGAAGTGCTTGAGCGTGGCGACCATGTGCTGGGACTGGACGGCCACGGCGAGGGCCGCGCCCAGCCGGCCGGCGAGCACCGGGTCCTCGCCCATCGCCTCGGCCTGGCGCCCGAAGTGCCAGGTCCGCGTCATGTCGATCGTCGGGCCGAGGGTGTTGTTGTAGCCCTTGGCCCGGCCTTCCTCGCCGACCGCCCCGCCGATCCGTCCGGCCAGCTCCTCGTCGAAGGTGGCCGCCTGTGCCACGGGCACAGGGAAGGCCGTGACGCCCTTCTCCCCGCGCAGCCCGGCCGAGGCGTCGACCATGGCCAGGGCCGGGATCCCGAGGTGCGCCACGGCGGGGAAGTCGCAGCGTACGAGGGCCTCCTTCTCGGCGGACGTCATCCGGGCGAGCAGTTCGGCGGCCCGGTCCTGCACTGCGGACGCCGGTGCTGCGGCGGCGGGCCCGGTCATGGCGGGGGCCATGCTCGCCGCGAGGGCGGTAAAGGCTGCGGCGGAAAGGAACTTTCGTCTGTTCACTGCGGCTCTCCGGACTGACAGGGCGGATGCGCGACACTCCGCCGCGGGACAAGGAGTTACGGGACCGGCCGAGGGGTCAGGTCACGGCCGGCCCCGGTTCACGGGGCGCTCTCGTCGAACTGCCGGGCGGTGGCGACACACGCCGCGGCGCCCGGGATTTTCTCGCCTCCCTCCATCGGGAATTCACCGCATCCCACGGGGGATCCCGATGTGGGGCACATTCACCATCAAAGGCTTCCGGGCCCAACACGTGTAAATTTAGAGCCAATTGAGACTTGAGGTCAACCCTCAGGGGGAATTTGTCAAAATACCCAGCCGACCAGCAAGGATGACTCTCGCGCATTGGAGTTCGGATTGAAATGGAAATTGAATCCGAGCAGGTCGGGCCAATGCCATCCGTTTCCCGAATGCCATTCATCCACGGAACGAATGGCATTCCCGCGCATCGCCGGCCGATCCGGGCCTCCGGTCATGCGCTTCTGTTTCCGTCAGAGCTCCCGCGCCTTCATTCCTGACGTGTCCAGCACGTGTTCACCCGGGCCGAGCGGGACCGGCGCGCAGCCGGGGAGCCCGGCCGTGGCCGAGCAGCCCTCCGGGACGGTGATCCGAGCCGTCATGCCGGTCGCGGTGAGCTCCCAGGAGAGCGCAGCGGTCCCGTAGGGCGTGTCGTGGCGGGTACGGGCCCAGGTGATCCCGCCCCCCGGACGGGGCCGGAAGGCGAGCTCGCGGTAGCCCGGGGCGGTGGCGGTGATGCCGCCGACCACCCGGTGCAGCCAGTCGGCGACGGCGCCGAGGGCGTAGTGGTTGAAGGAGGTCATGCCGCCCGGGTTCAGGGTGCCGTCCGGGCGGAGGCTGTCCCAGCGCTCCCAGATCGTGGTCGCGCCCATGGTCACGGTGTAGAGCCAGGAGGGGCATTCCGTCTGGAGCAACAGGCGGTAGGCCACGTCGAGATGACCGTGATCGGTGAGTGCGTCGCAGATGAGGGGCGTGCCCACGAAGCCCGTGGAGATTCTCGCGTCATCGGCGAGGACGATCTCGGCGAGACGATCGGCGGCGGGTCCGCGCTGCTCCGGGACGAGCAGCCCGAAGGCCAGTGCGACCGCGTACGCCGTCGCGCTGTCACTGGTGAGGCGGGCGGTGGGCAACACGTACCGGCGGCGGAAGGCGTCCGCCACCTCGTCGGCGAGCGAGGAGTACCGCGCCGCATCCGCCTTGTACCCCAATTCCGCTGCCGCCAGGGCGAGATGCCGAGCGGAGTGGGCGAAGTAGGCGGTGGCGACGAGGTAGCGGTCGGTCCGGCCGGCGGCGGGGTCGTCCGGCGGGGCGGCCGGGTCGAGCCAGTCCCCCAGCTGGACACCGGTGTCCCACAGGCGGTCCGGGCCCGCCAGGCGTTCGACCAGGTCGACCCATGCCTTGGCCATGGGGTGGTGGCGGCGCAGGAGTTCACGGTCGCCGAAGCGCTGGAAGAGCGTCCAGGGGGTGAGGGTGGCGACGTCTCCCCAGGCGGCCCCGGGGTGGATCGGCGTCCACATGGGCTCGCCGGGGATGACCGGGACGTACCAGGGGATCGTCCCGTCCGGAAGCTGCTCCAGGCCGACGTCGGTGAGCCAGGAGTCGAGCAGGCCGGCGCAGTCGTGGAGGAAGCCCGCGGTGGGGGCGAAGACCTGGATGTCGCCGGTCCAGCCGAGGCGTTCGTCGCGCTGGGGGCAGTCGGTGGGCAGGTCGACGAAGTTGCCGCGCATGCTCCACACGACGTTCTCGTGGAGGCGGTTGACCAGGGGGTCGCTGCACTCGAACCAGCCGGTGCGGCGCATGTCGGTGTGGTGGACGCGTGCGGTCACCAGGCCGGGTGTCAGCTCTCCGGGCCAGCCGCTGATCTCGGCATACCGGAAGCCGTGCAGGGTGAAGCGCGGTTCCCAGGTGAACGGGCCCCGGCCGGCGAGGACGAGGGTGTCGACGGAGTGGGCCTCGCGCAGCGGCCGGGTGGCGAGTTCACCGTCCTCGAGGACCTCGGCGTGCCGCAGCGTGACGGTGGTTCCGGCCGGGCCGTCGACGGTGACGCGGAGCCGCCCGACGAGGTTCTGGCCGAAGTCGAGCAGGTGACGGCCGTCGTCGGTACGGGTGATGGTGACGGGCGCGATCTCCTCGGTGCAGCGGACGGGCGGGCCCATGGGGGCGACGAGGGTGCCGGGGTCGCGGGAACCGGTGCGCACGGGGGTCCACTCGCCCGTGGCCGCGCCGGCGGGGGTGGCCCACGCGGGGTCGTGCAGACGGACGTCGAAGGTCTCGCCCTCGTACAGGCCGCTGCTGAGGATCGGGCCGGGTGCCGCTCTCCAGGTCCCGTCGGTGGCCACCACGGTGGCGGTGCCGTCGTCGTACTCCACCTCCAGCTGGGCGATGAGCGACTGGTCGGTGCCGTAGATGTTGCGGGTGCCGCCGTCGAAGCCGTACCTGCCGCGGTACCAGCCGTCGCCGAGCCAGGCGCCGATGGTGTTCGCGCCCTCGGTGAGGTGCGCGGTGACGTCGTGGGTGCGGTAGCGCAGACGTTCCCGGTAGACGGTCCAGCCCGGCGCCAGGGCCTCGTCGCCGACCCGCTCGCCGTTGATCTCCACCTCGTACAGGCCGTGGGCCGTGACGTGGAGGCGGGCGCGCGCGACGGCCCGGCGCAGCCGGAAGTCCTTGCGGACCCGGGCGGGGCGGCGTTCGGCTCCCGGGTCCTCGTCCCATGCGGCGCCGACGGGGACGGCCTGCCAGTCGGCCGGGTCGAGGAGCCCGGCCTCGACGGACCGCGGAGCGCTCCAGCCCGAGGGCGCGGAGGCACCCGGCGACCAGACGCGTACGCGCACGTGGACGTGTTCCCGGGAGGTGAGGGGGGCGTGCGGCCAGGGCACGAGCACCTGCTCGGCGCTGTCGATCCGTCCGGTGCGGTGCGTGCCGCCGGTCCGGCCGAGTTCCAGCTCGTACGCCGCCTGCCGGCCGGTGCCGGCCGGCAGGGTCCAGCTGAGGCGGGGGGAGGCGACCCCGATGCCGAGTCCGTCCGGAAGGTGTTCGAAGGTGACCGGGGAAGGCCGAGGGGGGAGCAAGGGGGTGACCTTTCTTCACGTGCGGTCACGTGGTTCGTTCGTGTGGGCACGTCGTCGTTCGCGTGGGCACGTGTGTCGTCCACGTGGTCACGTCGTCGTTCGCGTGGGCACGCGGGGCGGAGGGCTGCGGACGGGTGAGCCGCACGGGGCGGCTCACCCGGGCAGGGCTGGATCAGCCCTTGACCGCTCCCGAGGTGAGCCCCTTCATGACCTTCTGGTTGAGGAAGAGGTAGATCAGGAGGGTGCCGAAGACGTTGATGCAGATGGCGGCGAAGAGCGGGCCGTACCGGGTGGCCCCGAAGTCGCCGGTGAAGTTGAGCAGACCGACCTGGATGGTGCGCAGGTCCTGGTCGTTGGTGAAGGTCAGCGCGACGAGCAGGTCGTTCCAGATGAAGAAGAACTGCACCAGGCCGACGGTCAGCAGGGCGTTGCGGACCAGGGGCACGCTGATGGTCCAGAAGGCGCGCAGGATGCCGGCGCCGTCGACGGTGGCCGCCTCGAACAGCTCCCGGGGGACACCGCGGTAGTAGGTGGCCATCATGAAGACGGTCAGGGGCAGTCCGGTGCCCGTGTACGTGAGGATCAGCGGCCACAGGGTGCCGGAGAGCCCGGTCTGGAAGTACACGGTGAACAGGGGCAGCAGGATCATCTGCGGCGGGACCATCATGCCCGCCAGGAAGACCAGCAGGGTGAGGCTTCGGCCCTTCCACACCATGATCTGCAGGGCGAACCCCGCCGCCGTGCCCAGCAGGAGCATCAGCGCCAGCGCGGGGAGGACGGCGAGCAGGCTGTTCTGCACGTAGAGCCCGATGTGGCCGGTGGTCCAGGCATCGGTGTAGTTGCCCCACTCCCAGGTGGTGGGCAGACTCCAGGTGGAGTTGTTCAGGTAGTCGTCGTTCGACTTCAACGACGTCAGGAACATCCAGATCAGCGGATAGACCTCGACGACCAGCAGCAGGGCGACGACGGCCTTCACCCAGAGGCGCCTGCCCCTGCGAGGGCGTGGCCGCCGGGCCGGCGGGCGGGCCGCGTGGGGGCCGGTGGAGGTCTTCGCGGGGGTGTCGATGGTGGCCATGGTTCTCAGCCCTCCGTGAGGTCGCGCCGCGAGACGCGGTAGACGACCAGGCTCACCAGCAGGCACACCACGGTCAGCAGCAACGCGACGGTGCTCCCGTAGCCGTAGTCGCTGTAGGTGAACGACGTCTGGAACATGTACAGGGTCAGCGGCGTGGTGCCCGTACCGGGACCGCCGTTGGTCAGCGCGACGACCGAGTCGAAGACCTTCAGCGTGCCGTTGATGCTGAAGATCAGCGAGGACATCAGGACGGGCAGGGAGAGCGGCAGCACGATGTGGCGGATGAGCCTCGGGCCCGTCGCCCCGTCCAGCCGCGCCGACTCCAGGACCTCGTCGGGTATGTCAACCAGGCCGGCGAAGAGCAGCACGGCGTAGAAGCCCATGGAACGCCAGACGTCCATGGTGACGAGGACCCAGAAGGCGCTGCCCGCGCTGCCGAAGAAGTCGACGGAGTCGATGCCCACCGCGTTGAGGAGGGAGTTGACGGGTCCGGTCTGGGGTGCGACCTGGAAGAACTTCTGGAAGAGCAGGCCCACGGCGACGGTGGGCAGCACCACGGGGAAGAACACCAGGGTGCGGATCAGAGCGGACGCGCGCTTCAGGAAGAAGACGTAGAGCAGCGCCAGGAGGTATCCGGCGACGACCTGGCCGGCGGTGACGGCCACGGCGTACTTGAGCGTGAACCAGAGGGCGTCGTGGACGGCCGGGTCGTCGAGGAGGCGGGAGAAGTTGGCGACGCCGTTGCCGGTGAAGCCGTCGATCGTGTTGCCCTTGGTGAAGGAGTACCCGAGTGACCACACCATCGGGACCAGCATGATCAGGGAGTAGACGAGCAGGGCGGGACCGAGCAGGATCGCGATGGCCCTGCGGTCACCGAGTACGCGGTGCATGGGTGGTGTCCACTTTCGTCGGAGGGACGGGGGCGGCCCGCCCGCGGCGGGGAGAGGAGCGTGCGGGCCGCCCCCGGCCGGTCACTGGGCGGCCAGGGCGTCCTGGACGGTCTGCATGAACTGCTCCGGGCTGGTGCTCCCGCTGACGAGGCCGGCCGCGTTCTGCTGGCTGACGGTGGTGGCCTTGGTGCTGAACAGGGCCTCGAACCACAGCACGTTCTGCTTGGAGGCGCTGATGGTGTCGCGCACCTGGGTGGTGACCGCGTTGGCGTCCTTCACCTCGGTGTTCACCTTGAAGCCGGTGATGGAGCCGTGGTCCTTCAGCGCGGTGGAGCCGTAGTTCTTCGCGATGCAGGAGACCCAGTCACCGGTCTTCTTGTCGAAGGACTTCGCTCCGAGGGTGATGCCCAGACCGACGTTGGACGGGTACTGGTCGGCCGAGCCCTTGCCGCCGGAGACGGCGGGGAAGGGCATGAAGCCGACGTTCTCGGCGCCGACCTTGTTCTGCTTCGCGTCCGAGATGTTCGCCAGTGCCCAGCTGCCCATGTAGAACATGGCGGCCTTGCCGGCCAGGAACTGGTTCATCGCCGTGTCGTAGTCGATGGAGCCGACGCCCTTGCCGAAGTACCCCTTCTTTCCGAGCGCGGCGATCTCCTCGGCGGCCTTCACGTACTCCGGGTCGGTCAGCTTCGCCTTGCCGTCGGCGACCTTCTGGAGCGCGTCCGGGCCGAGGCTGCGGTACAGGTAGCCGCTGATCAGCCGGGTCAGCGGCCAGCCCTGCTGGCCGGAGGCGGAGAACGGCTGGACGCCCCCGGCCTCCAGCTTCGCCGAGGCCGAGACGAGTTCGTCCCAGGTGGCGGGGGTCTTCAGGCCGTTCTCCTGGAAGAGCTTCTTGTTGTAGAAGATCCCCTCGATGTTGTACTCGTACGGAAGGACCTCCAGCTTGCCGCCGTAGAGCGCCTTGATGGTCGAGACGGCGGCCGGCTCCAACTGGTCGAGGGCACCCAGCTTCTTGAGCTCCGCCTCGAGGTCGGCGACCTTGCCGGACTTGGCGAGCTGCTGGGTGAGGGCGGGCGCGTTGCCGGCGGCGAACTGGACCGGCAGCGCGTCCTGACCGGCCAGCAGCTGGAGTTTCTGGTCCAGGCTCGCCTGCGGAACGGTCTCCACCTTCAGCGGCAGGGCGTCCTGGGCCGTCTTGCAGGCGCCCTCGGACAGCGTGGTGAGCGCGGTCTTCACGGTGGTGTTCTCCGTGACGCTCAGGTAGCTGAACTCCTTGGGCGCGGACGAGGACCCCCCGCCGCTGCCGCCGCAGGCGGTGGCGAGCAGGGCGAGTGACGCGGTTCCGGCGGTGAGCAGGGTGAGCCGCGCACGTGGGGCGCGGGCGGTGCGAGGAGGCACGAAAACTCCCAGGAATCATGGCGGGAAGGCGAGATGCGGGATGCGGGGAGGGGCGCGGGGCGATCGGCGGGCCCGAGAGCGCGGCAGGTCGGCGACAGCGGCCAGGGTGTGTATAACGTTCTCCGCACCGGGTGGGCAACACCATGCACCTCCCTCGGGCCACCGTCAAGACACAGCGGGGTAACACCGTGTTGACAAGGGGATTGCCAGACGACTGTCCAGGAGTAACGTGTAGATCGTTGCACCTACACCCACACCATCGGGGACGAGGACTATGGACGGGGCTGCGGCCAAGCCGAACAAACGCGTGACCATCACCGATGTCGCCCGGCACGCCGGGGTGTCCACGGCGGCGGTCTCCAAGGTGATGCGGAACGCGTACGGGGTGAGCCCCTCCATGCGCGAGAAGGTCCAGGCGTCCATCGCCGACCTCGGATACCGGCCGCACGCGGCGGCGAGGGGGATGCGCGGCCGGACGTACACCATCGGCGTGCTGCTGGACAACGTCCGCAACGCCTTCTTCGCCGACATCCTCGACGGTATCCGCGACGAGCTCCGCGAGACCGAGTACACGGTGCTGATCGGAGCGGCCGGCTTCGGGCCGGAGGAGCAGGCCAGGACGATCCGCTCCATGGTGGACCGTCAGATGGACGGGCTGATCCTGATCGCGCCGGGCACCCCGCGCGCCGAGGTACTGGCGACCGCCGCCGCGACTCCGACCGTGGTCATCGGACATCACGACGCCTCCGACAGCTACGACTCGGTCGTCGACGCCGACGACCTCGGCGCCGCCCTGGTGGTGGACCATCTCGTCTCCCTGGGACATCGGGACATCGCGCTGGTCTCCGCCCCCGGCGCCAGGGCCAACAAGTGGAAGCGCACGCCCGAGGCGGTGCTGAGCGAGGGCTATCTGGGGGCGATGGAACGGCACGGGCTGACGGACCTGGCCCGCGTCCACCACACCGCCTACTCCGACGACGGCGGTTTCAAGGCCGGCATGACGCTGCTGACGGCCGAACGTCCGCCCACCGCCGTGATGACCGGCGCGGACGTCGCCGCGCTGGGTGTCTTCCGCGCCGCGCACGAACTCGGCCTGAGCATTCCCAGGGACCTGTCTCTGGTCGGCTACAACAACACCGCACTGGCCGCCCTGGCGCCCGTCCAGCTGACCAGCGTGGACCAGGCGGGCCACACCATGGGATCGGCAGCCGCACGGATGCTGGTCGAACGCGTCGAGAACCGGAGGGACAGGGCGATCCAGACCACGATGACCCCGAGGCTCGTGGTCCGCTCCACCACCGCGGCGCCTCCCGGAGGCCGAGGGGCGTCCCGGTAGACGAGGGCGGCTGAGGCGCGCCCCGCCCGGGACCGGCGGACTCGTACGAGCATGAACCCCGACCGGGGCGCCTGCCCACCCCCTGCGCGATTCACGTCACGGATGTCCGCATCCGTCAGCCGGATGGCTCCGGCACCCGGCGGCGGCCGCTCACTCCCCGGGCACGTCGGGCATCCGCCTGCCGACGCGGGCCGCCGTCTCCCGCAGCCAGATGTGGGCCGCGTCGTGGGTGTGCACCGGATGCCACCACATGGCCTCCCTCAGCGGTACCGCCTCGTACGGCGGCTCCACCACCCGCACGTCGGCGAGCGGCGTCATCAGCCGGGCGAGCCTGGCCTGGATGAGGGCGATGCGGCGGGTGCCCGCCACCAGCAGCGGGATGCTCTGGAAGCTGTCCACCGAGACCTCGACCCGGGGTTCGATGCCGAGCATCCCGAGCTGGCGGACCGCGGGGGCGTCATAGGTGCGCTGGTAGGTGACCCAGGGCAGCCGGGCCAGGTCCTGCCGGGTGAGCTGCCCGTCGACGCCCGGATGGTCTTCGGCGACGAGGAAGACCCAGCGGTCCCCGTACAGATCGGTGGCCGGGAAGTCGCTGATCACACCGTGCGGCATCAGCAGCCCGTCCGACGTGCTCAGCAGCGTGTCGGTGGCGTCCACCACCGTGGTCGGGGTCTGCGCGAAACGCAGGCGGATGCCCGGCGCCTCCTCGTGCACCGCACGGGCCAGTTCGGCACCGAAGACGGCGACGGCGTAGTCGGACGCGATCAGCTTGAACTCACGGCGCTCGCGGGCCGGATCGAAGTCCGCCTGGCTGGCGAAGAGGCGTTCGAGCATGTCGTAGGCGGTGGAGGTGCGGTCGAGGAGGACCTGGCCGAGCGCGGTCAGTTCGTAGTGGCCGCCGACGCGGGCGAGGAGTTCGTCGTCGAAGTGCCGGCGCAGACGGGAGAGGGCGGCGCTCATCGCGGGCTGGCTGAGCCCGATCCGCTGCCCGGCCCGGGTGACGTTGCGTTCCTCCAGCAGGGCACGCAGGGCGACGACGAGATTGAGGTCCAGACGACTCAGATTCACGGGCTTGTCCCTAGCTGTGCGGCACTGACCAGCGAGAATCCATGAGATGGATGCATGTCATCCACAGAATCGATTTCCCTGATCACGGGTGGGGGGTCCAGATTAGTCACATCGCAATCAGGAGGACATGTCCGTGAAACCTGAAGCCACGTCCGCGCTCTTCGCCGGACCCTTCGCCCTCGCCACCCTCTCCCTCCCGGGTGAGCCCGCCTTCCCCGCCCTGGTCACAGCCGAGGGAAAGGTGATCGACCTCCGAACCGCCTTCTCCCGGGCGGAGTTGACCGTACGAGACCTGCTCGACGCCTGGGACACGGCGCTCCCGCGCCTCACCTCGCTCGCCGCGGACGGGACGGCCGCGACGGAACCGCTGGCGGACTTCCGGGTGCACGCGCCTCTCGAACCCCGCCAGGTGTTCCAGTCCGGCGCCAACTACCGGCAGCACGTCATCGACCTGCATGTCGCGCACCGGGCGCCGGGGGACGACCGGCCGGAGGAGGAGCGGCGGGCGGAGGCCGCGGAGATCATGGACCGGCGGGCCGCGGACGACCTGCCGTACGTCTTCATCGGCCTGCCCAGCGCGATCACCGGCCCCTACGACGAGGTCGTACTGCCCGCCTGGGCGAAGAAGCCGGACTGGGAGCTGGAACTGGCCGCGGTGATCGGGCGCCCAGCCCACCAGGTGTCCGTCGAGGACGCCCTCGGCCATGTGGCCGGATACACCATCGCCAACGACCTGACCGACCGGGCGACCGTGTTCCGACGGGACATGCCGCAGATCGGCACGGACTGGCTCCGCAGCAAGAACGCGCCGGGCTTCACCCCGCTCGGCCCGTGGATCGTGCCCGCCGCGTCGGTCCCGGACACGACCGACCTGCGCCTCACGCTGAGGCTCAACGGCGAGACCATGCAGGACGAGTCCACCAAGGACATGATCTTCGGCGTCGCCCGCATGGTCTCCTACGCCTCGCAGACCGCCCGCCTGCTCCCCGGTGACCTGGTCCTCACGGGCTCCCCCGCCGGCAACGGCATGCACTGGGGCCGGCTGCTGCGCGACGGCGACGTCATGGACGCCTCGATCACGGGGCTCGGCTCCCAGCGCACCACCTGCGCCGCCGAGGTGACGCCGTGACCCCGGACCGCACCGACCCCGAGGGCTCGATAGCCCGGACCGCGAAGGCGCACTCCAACTGGGGCCGCTGGGGCGACGACGACGTGCTCGGCACACTGAACTTCCTCGACGAGGCGAAGCGCCGCGAGGGTGCCGCGCTGATCCGGCGGGGCGTCAGCTTCTCCCTCTCCCAGCGCTTCGACATCGACGGTCCGCAGAAGGGCTGGCGCCGGCGCACCAATCCGGTCCACACGATGCTGGACACCGGGACCGACGCCGCCCTCGGCAACCAGGGGCTGCCGCACGGGATCGGCGGCGCCGACGACGTCATCGCGATGCCGCTGCAGTGCTCCACCCAGTGGGACGGCCTCGGCCACATCTTCGACCACGGCAAGGCCTGGAACGGCCGCCCCGCCGAGCAGGTCGTGACCTCCGACGGCGACCTGGTCACCGGCATCGAGCACATGGCCCCGCACGTCGCGGGCCGCGGTGTGCTGCTCGACGTGGGACGCGCGATCGGCACGGACGGCGAACTGCCCGACGGTTTCGCCGTCACCGAGGAGCACCTCACCGCCACCACACAGGCGCAGGGCGTCGCCGTCGGCCGCGGGGACATCGTGCTGGTGCGCACCGGGCAGTTGGCCCGGGTCCGCCGGGACGGCTGGGGTGACTACGCCGGCGGTCCCGCGCCGGGGCTGTCATTCACCACGGCCGGCTGGCTGCACGGCAGCGAGATCGCCGCGATCGCCACCGACACCTGGGGGTTCGAGGTGCGGCCCAACGAGTTCGACCAGGCCTTCCAGCCGCTGCACCAGGTGGCCATCCCCCATCTCGGCCTGCTCATCGGTGAGATGTGGGACCTCGACGCCCTCGCCGAGGACTGCGCGTCCGACGGCGTGTACGACTTCTGGCTCACCGCCGCACCCCTGCCCATCACCGGAGCGGTCGGCTCCCCCGTCAACCCGATCGCCGTCAAGTAGACAGCGGAACAAGGGAGTTCCCATGACTGAAGACCGCACGGTCCTCGTCGTCGGCGGCGGCGCCGCCGGCAACGCCGCGACCGTCCTGCTGCGCCGGGCCGGCTTCGGCGTCGACCTCGTCGAGGCCAAGGACGACTGGAACGCCACCGCGGGCTCGGGCATCACCGTGCAGGGCAATGCCCTGCGTGTGCTGCGCGAACTCGGCGTGTGGGACGAGGTGAAAGCCTCCGGCTACGGATTCGGCTCGGTCGGCATCACCGCGCCGGACGGCACCGTCCTGCACGTCCAGGACGACCTGCGCACCGGCGGCGACGACCTCCCGGCCACGGTCGGCATGCAGCGCCCGCGGCTCCAGCAGATCCTCATCGGGGCGGTGCGCGCCAGTGGTGCGACCGTGCGTCTCGGTACCACCGCCGAGATACTCGGCCAGGACGCCGACGGCGTCATAGTACGGTTCTCCGACGGCACCGAGCGCCGCTACGACCTGGTGATAGCCGCCGACGGCATGGGGTCGGCCACGCGTGCCGCGATCGGCATCACCGCCAAGCCCGAGCCGACCGGCATGGCCATCTGGCGGGTCGAGGCGCCACGTCCCGCAGCGGTGACCCGCACCGATCTCGCGTACGGCGGACCGGCGTTCATCGCGGGCTACTGCCCCACCAGCGAGACGACCCTGTACGCGTACGCCGTCGAGGCCAACCGCGACCGCGCCGCCATCGCGCCCTCGTCGTACGCGGACGAGATGCGCGGCCTCACCCGGCACTACGGCGGCTTCTGGCCGGAGATCACCGAGCACATCACCGACCCGGCGAAGGTCAACTACACCTGGTTCGACCGGATGCTCGTCGAAGGCTCCTGGCACCGCGGGCGTGTCGTCCTCGTCGGCGACGCCGCCCACTGCTGCCCTCCCACCCTGGCCCAGGGCGCCGCGCTGTCCCTCGAGGACGCCTGGGTGCTGGCACAGCTGCTGGCCGGCTCCGACACCTGGGACGACGCCCTGTTCCAGGCGTACCACGAGCGGCGCGTGGCCCGGGTCCGTCCCGTGGTGGAGGCGTCCGTGCAGATCGGTCAGTGGCAGCTCGACGGAGTCCGCGACGCGGACGTCCCCGGCCTGATGGGCCGCACCATGGCGATGCTGAGGGAGCTGCCGTGACCACGCCCCGGAGCGCCACCGTCGATGTGCACGCCCACATCCTGCTGCCCGGCATCGAGGCCCTGGTGGAGGGGCAGCCCGGGCTCGCCGAGGCACGGGCGCTGGACGCCCGCCGCAACGGCCCGGACGCCCTCGCGGTCAGCGGTCCCATGGTCCGTGAGCGCTTCGCCCGCCTGACCGACGTAGGCGTACGCCTCGCCGCGATGGACGCCCAGGGTGTGGACGTACAGCTGGTCAGCCCCTCCCCCTCGCACTACCACTACTGGGCGGACGAGCAGACGGCGGGGAAGGTGTTCCGGCTCGCGCACGAGGAGACGGCGGCCCACTGCGCGGCAGCCCCGGACCGGCTGCGCGGGCTCGGTCTCGTGCCCCTCCAGCACCCGGAACTCGCGGTCGAGGCGCTGGACCACGCGCTCGCCCACGGCCTGCTCGGTGTGGAGCTCTCCAGCCACGCCCCGGGCAGGGAACTCTCCGACCCGGCCTACGAGCCCCTGTGGGCCCGGGCGGAGGAGACCGGCGCCCTGCTGTTCCTGCACCCCTTCGGCTGCACCCTCGACGAGCGGCTGGACCGGTGGTACCTCTCCAACACGGTCGGCCAGCCCACCGAGAACGCCGTCGCCCTCTCGCACCTGATCTTCTCCGGGGTGCTCGACCGGCACCCCGGTCTGAAGCTGATCGCCGCGCACGGCGGAGGCTATCTGCCCACCCACATCGGCCGCTCCGACCACGCCTGGTCGGCCCGGTCCGACGCGGGCGCCGGCTGCGCCCACCTGCCCAGCAGCTACCTGGGACGGCTGTACTTCGACTCGCTGGTGCACGACCCGCGTGTGCTGCGGGAACTGGTGCGCGTCGCCGGGGCCGACCGCGTGCTGCTCGGTTCCGACTTCCCCTTCGACATGGGCACCGAGGACCCGGTGGGCGCACTGCGCGCCGCCGGTCTGCCCGAATCCGAATTCCACGCCGTACGAGGCGGCAACGCCGCCGCCCTGATCGGGAAGGACTGACACCGCCATGCGCCTGCTCACCCATCTGAGGCACGTCGATCTCGCCGTGCCCGACTACGACAAGCAGCTCGACTTCTACTCCGGTGTCTGGGGGCTCACCAAGGTCGCCGAGGACTCCGGCATCTCCTTCCTCGCCGCCGAGGGCTCCCCGGAGCAGTACGTCGTCCGGCTCCGCAAGGCGGACGAGAAGCGGCTCGACCTCGTGTCCTACGGCGCCGCGGACCATGCCGGCGTCGACACCCTCGCCGAGCGCCTTCTCGCGGGGGGCGTACAGCTGATCTCGCAGCCGGGGAAGGTCGACACCCCCGGCGGCGGCTACGGCTTCCGCTTCTTCGACGTGGACGGCCGCACCATCGAGGTGTCCGCCGACGTCGAGGTCCGGCAGCACCGCAGGATCGAGGAGAAGGAGGCCATCCCGGTCAAGCTCTCCCACGTCGTCCTCAACTCCCCCGATCTGAACCGCACCCGGGAGTGGTACGAGCGGCACCTCGGCTTCGCCCTCTCCGACACGCTCAGCTCGCCCCACATGGGGGAGGTCATGCACTTCATGCGCATCAGCAACCAGCACCACTCGATGGCCATCGCCCAGGGACCGCACACCGCCCTGCACCACGTCTCCTTCGAGATGCGCGGCATCGACGAGTACATGCGCGGCTCCGGGCGGGTCATGCGCGCCGGGTTCAAGAAGATCTGGGGCCCTGGACGGCACATGGCGGGGGACAACACCTTCACCTACTTCCTCGACCCGCACGGCAACACCGTGGAGTACACGACGGAGCTGGAGTGCCTGGACGAGGACACCTGGCACCCGCACGTCTACGACTTCTCGAAGCCCGAGGTCACCGACCAGTGGGGGACGGCCAACGCGATGAACGAACTCGTCGCCAAGGAGTCGTTCAACGACGTCGACCGCGGCGTGTTCGTCGCGCCGCCGGTCTGATCCGGTCCGGCCCCCGCCAGCTCCGGGGGCGTGGCGGCCCTGTCAACTGCCCTGACGTTCCACCCCACGCCCCCGGCTCCCTCCTTCCGTCCGGAGCCGCCCCATGCGTTTCGCCGCCTATGAACACCAGCACCGCCGCCGGGTCGCGGTCGTGGAGGACGACGGCACCCTCCTCCCGCTGCCCGGGGTCACCGACCTCACCGCCCTGATCAGGGAGACCGGAGGACTGCCCGGCCTCCTGGAGGCCGGAGCGGCCGCTCTCGACGTGCCGCCCGGACCGTATGTCTCCCAGGTGCGGCTGCTGCCCCCGCTCCAGCCCGCCTCCGTACGGGACTTCGTCACCTTCGAGGAGCACGTCGAGGGGGTCCGCCGCGCTGTTGAGGGGACCGCCGGCGTTCCCGATCAGTGGTACGCGGCCCCGACCTTCTACTTCACCAACCCGCACGCGGTCTACGGCCCGGACGACGGCGTCCCCGTGCCCCCGGGATCGTCGGTGCTCGACTTCGAGCTGGAGGTGGGTGCCGTGATCGGCCGGGAGGGCCGCGATCTGACCCCGGAGCAGGCCCGTGACCACATCGTCGGTTACACGGTCTTCAACGACTGGTCCGCCCGTGACCTCCAGGGTGCGGAGATGAAGGTCGGTCTCGGCCCGTGCAAGGGCAAGGACACCGCAACCACCCTGGGGCCCTACCTGGTGACCGCCGACGAACTGGAGCCGCACCGCGACGCCGACGGCTTCCTGCGCCTCGCCATGACGGCGGAGGTCAACGGGCAGGTGGTCGGGGAGGACCTGCTGTCCAACATGAGCTGGACCTTCGAGGAGATGACCGCCTACGCCTCGCGCGGCACCCGCGTGGTCCCCGGTGACGTGCTCGGTTCGGGCACCTGCGGCAACGGCGGCTGCCTCGCCGAACTGTGGGGCAGGCGCGGCGATCAGACCCCGCCGCCCCTGGTCCCGGGCGACACGGTCGCCCTCACCGTCGAGGGACTCGGCACCCTCACCAGCACCGTGGTCCCCGGTGTGGAGCCCGTTCCGCTGCCGTCCGGGCGGCGTCGCACCCGGGAGCGGCCGTGAACGACCCGCACCCCATGAGGCTGATCGGCAAGGTCGTCGTCGTCACCGGCGCCGCCCGCGGCCAGGGCGCCGCCGAGGCCGCGCACCTCACCCGTGAGGGCGCCAGGGTGATCGCCACGGACGTCGTGGAGACACCCGGCTGCCGGCGCCTCGACGTCACCAGCGAGGAGGACTGGGCGGAACTGGCCCGAGAACTGCGGGAGTCGTACGGTCAGGTGCACGGCCTGGTCAACAACGCGGGCGTCACCTGGCGGGCCCGTGTGGGCGACGCCAGGCCACACGACATGGCGCGCGTCCACGCGGTGAACGTCACCGGTCCGCTGCTCGGCATCCAGCA
This sequence comes from Streptomyces sp. NPDC059166, assembly GCF_042755185.1. Taxonomy (NCBI): domain Bacteria; kingdom Bacillati; phylum Actinomycetota; class Actinomycetes; order Kitasatosporales; family Streptomycetaceae; genus Streptomyces; species Streptomyces sp. NPDC059166. The sequence goes on from NZ_JBHZCI010000032.1 coordinate 43,141, forward strand.
TCTGGCACCGCTCATGCAGCCCGGCGCCTCCATCGTCAACGTCGGCTCCTCGGCGGCCCTCACGGGCCACTACCCGGTCGCCTACACCACCAGCAAGTGGGCGCTGCGGGGCCTGTCGAAGACCGCCGCACTCGAACTCGGGCCACGGGGCATCCGTGTGAACACGATCCACCCCGGTTACATCGAGACCGAGATGACGGCCTCGGCGGACCCCGCGTTCCGTGAGTCCAACATCCGTGAGACGCCGCTGGGCCGCACCGGGAGCGTCGACGAGGTGACGCCCCTGGTGGTCTTCCTGCTCTCGGGAGAGTCGTCGTTCATCACCGGGGCGGAGATCCCCGTCGACGGCGGTCTGACTTCGCACGGCGGCGTCAAGTCAGTCTCCGACGCCTTGATCTCGTCCGGCCGGAAGGACAGCAGCCCATGAACAAGGTCCGTGACAGCGCTGCGGAGGCGGTCGCCGACATCCCCGACGGGGCTTCGCTCGCCGTCGGCGGCTTCGGCCTCAGCGGTGTGCCGGAAGTACTGATCCGCGCCCTGCACGAGCGGGGAACCTCCGGCCTGAAGGTGGTGTCCAACAACTGCGGCGTCGACGGCCGCGGGCTCGGCCTCCTGCTCGCCGCCGGGCGGATCGCCCGGGTGACCGGCTCGTACGTCGGTGAGAACAAGGAGTTCGCACGGCAGTACCTCTCCGGCGAGCTGGAGGTGGAGCTGACCCCGCAGGGCACGCTCGCCGAGCGGTTGCGCGCGGGCGGTGCGGGAATCCCCGCCTTCTACACCCCGGCAGGCGTCGGCACCCAGGTCGCCACCGGTGGCCTGCCGTGGCGGTACACGCCCGGGGGCGGCTCCGTCGCCGTGGCGTCACCGCCCAAGGAGACCCGGGACTTCGGGGGCCGCCCGCACGTCCTGGAGCACGGCATCACCACCGACTTCGCCCTGGTCCGGGCCTGGCGCGGGGACCGGCACGGCAATCTCCTCTTCCGCCGGGCCGCCGCCAACTTCAACCCGTTGGCAGCGACGGCCGGGCGCGTCACCGTGGCCGAGGTCGAGGAGCTCGTCGAACCGGGCGAACTGCCTCCGGACGCGGTGCATCTGCCCGGGATCTACGTCCAGCGGGTCGTGGCGCTGACCGCCGGCGAGGCCGCCGACAAGCCGATCGAGCGCCTTTCGCTCTCCACGCCCCCGGCACCAGGGAAGGCAGGCAACTGATGGCATGGACCCGCGACCAGATGGCCGCCCGCGCCGCCGCCGAACTCACCGACGGCTCATACGTCAACCTGGGCATCGGTCTGCCCACTCTGATACCGGGCCGTCTCCCGCCCGGCGTCCATGTCGTCCTCCACTCCGAGAACGGCATCCTCGGCACCGGCCCCTACCCCACCGAGGCGGATGCCGACCCGGATCTGATCAACGCCGGCAAGGAGACGGTCACCGTCCTGCCCGGCGCCTCCTTCTTCGACTCGGCGCTCTCCTTCGGCATGATCCGCGGCGGGCACGTGGACACCGCGGTGCTCGGCGCCATGCAGGTCTCCGCCCGCGGTGACCTGGCCAACTGGATGATCCCCGGGAAGATGGTGAAGGGCATGGGCGGGGCCATGGACCTCGTGCACGGCGCCCGCCGCGTCATCGTGCTGATGGAGCACACGGCCAAGGACGGCAGCTCCAAGGTCCTCGATGAATGCACCCTCCCGCTCACCGGTGAACGCTGCGTGCAGCGGATCGTCACCGACCTCTGCGTCCTCGACGTCACGGAGGCAGGTCTCGCCCTCGTCGAGACGGCTCCGGGTGTCACCGTGGAGGACGTCCTGGCCAGCACCGAGGCCACGGTCCACGTGAGCGGCGACGCAGCCGTGTGCTGAGCCCGCGACCCGCAAGACCACCCCTTTCCACCGTGAACATCGCTGTTCAGCAGCACCGTTGACGCGGAGGGCCACCGCGCCCGGAATCGCCTGTACGTCATCGGTCGGCGTACCGACGACCCGGATCCGGTCGGGTCTCCGTCATCCCGGTGCCCTCACGCACAGACTCCTGGAGGCCGCATGCCTGTCACCACTCCCCTCCACATCGCCGTCGTCGGTGGCGGTATCGGCGGTCTGGCCGCCGCACTGGCGACGGCCCGTTCCGGTCACCGCGTCACCCTCGTGGAGCGCGCCGGGCGCTTCGGTGAGATCGGAGCCGGACTGCAACTCGCCCCGAACGCCTCGCTCGCCCTCGACGAGCTCGGCGTCCTGTCCGCCGTCCGGCACACCGCCGTCGCACCGCCTCGCCTGGTGATGATGGACGCCCTCACGGGCGACCAGGTCACCGCCCTCGATCTGCGGGGCACCGCCTACACCGAGCGCTTCAAGCACCCCTACCTGGTCACGCACCGCACGGACCTGCACTCCGCGCTGCTGTCCGCCTGCGAGGAACACCCCCGCGTCACGCTTCGCACCGGGCACACCGTCACCCGTGCCGAACAGGACGGCTCCGGCGTCCGTCTGCACTTCGCCGGCGGACAGCGCCCCCTGAGCGCGGACGCGGCCGTCGCCGCCGACGGCCTGCACTCCTCCCTGCGCCAGGCCCTGGTGGGCGACGGCGACCCCGTGTGTTCGCGCTACGTGGCATTCCGCGGCGCCATTCCGGCCGCGCGGATGACCGGCCGGATGTCCCGGATCGCCGCTTCGGACGCGGTGATGGTCTGGGCCGGACCGCGTATGCACCTGGTGCAGTACCCCCTGCGGCGGGGCGAGTTGTACAACCAGGTCGCCGTCTTCGAGAGCGACCACTACACGCCGGGCTCCGACGACTGGGGCACGGAGGCGGAGCTGGAGGAGCGCTTCGCCGGCACCTGCCAGGCCGTACGCGACGCACTTCCCCTGGTCTCGCGCGACCGGCGCTGGCCCCTGTACGACCGGGCGCCCATCGACAACTGGGTCCACGGCCGCATCGCCCTCCTCGGGGACGCCGCCCACCCGATGCTCCAGTACCTGGCCCAGGGGGCCTGCCAGGCCCTGGAGGACGCCGTCGCCCTGGGGCAGGCCCTCGCGGGCGCGAGCGATCCGGCGGATGCCTTGGCAGCGTACGCCGACAGACGTCGCGAGCGTGCGACGCGCATCCAGACCGACGCCCACCGCTTCGGCGAGATCTGCCATCTGGAGGGCATGGGCGCGACCTTCCGCAACATGGCCCTCTCCTCCCGCGGTCCGGAGGACTTCGACGACGTCGCCTGGGTGTGGACCCCCGCCCCGGCCCCCGTCGCCGCCCAGTGAACCGGCGGCTGACCCGGCCACTGAACCGACAGCGAAGGAGAACACCGTGACGGCCGACGACCCCGCCTACCAGGCCCTGGACCGGCTGGGCGCCGCCCCTCTGTGGCGCTTCTACGGCGACCTGTTCCCGGCACAGCCGAGGAGCCGAGCCGTACCGCACCGCTGGAGCTGGCGCGAACTCAGGCCCCATCTCCTCCACTTCGCCGGGACGCTCTCGCTGGACGAGGCCGAACGGCGGGTACTGATGCTGGTCAACCCTGGTCTCACCGACCCGCCGGCCACCGTCAACACCCTCTACGCCGGGCTCCAGATCATCCTGCCCGGCGAAACGGCTCAGGCCCACCGGCACACCTCCAACGCCTTCCGCTTCGTCCTGGAGGGCGACGGCGCCTGGACCACCGTGAACGGCGAGCGGGTCTTCATGTCGCCCGGCGATCTGCTGCTCACACCCGGCTGGCACTGGCACGACCACACCCACGAGGGCGACGCGCCGATGATCTGGCTCGACGCGCTCGACTACCCGCTGGTCAACGCGCTCGAAGCAGGCTTCTACGAGAAGTACCCCCAGCGCCTCCAGCCCGTCACCCGGCCCGACGACGCGGGCAGCAGGCAGTTCCTGCACGGCCGGCTGAACCCCGTCTGGCTCGACCAGGACGGCCCCAACTCGCCCGTCACGCGCTACACATGGGCGGAGACCCGGAAGGCCCTCGACTCCGTGGCGGACACCGCCGAGGGCAGTGACGTCGACGGGATCGTCCTGGAGTACACCAACCCCTGGACCGGCGGCCCCGTGATGCCGACGATCGGCTGCCGCGTCCAGCGCCTGCGCCCGGGTTTCCGGGGCGCGGGGCGCCGGCACACGGCATCGACCGTCTTCAGCGTCGTACGGGGCGAGGGCGCCACCGTCGTCGACGGCGTACGTCTGGAGTGGTCGGAGAAGGACACCTTCGCCGTCCCCGGGTGGGCTTCGTACCGGCACCTCAACTCCTCGTCGACGGACGACGCCGTGCTGTTCTCGTACAGCGACGAACCGGTCATGCGTTCCCTCGGCCTCTACCGCACGGAAAGCGCCGACCCCGGCGCCTGACTCTCCCCCACCGACACCCACAAGGAGGCCGTCATGCGACTGGCCCTGTTCGACAAGGGACGCCTCGGCGTCGTGGACGGCGACAGCGTCGTCGACGTGACCGACCAGCTCGCCGGGGGCGCGGCCGCCGGTGCGGCCGGAGCGCTCCACCAGTACATCGAGAACACGGCCGTCGGCCCGGCCGCGCGCTTCGACCTCGCGGACCGCCCCCGGATCCCGCTCTCCGAGGTGACGCTGGAGGCCCCTCTCCCGCGCCCCGGGAAGATCGTCGGCGCGCCGGTCAACTACCTCGACCACAAAGCCGAGATGGAGTACACGACGTCCGTCGCGGATCTCGGTGTCTTCCTCAAGGCGAACTCGTCGGTCATAGGCCCCGGCCATGACATCCTGCTGCCGTACAGCGACAGGCGCACCGACCAGGAGGGCGAGCTCGGCGTGGTCATCGGCCGCACCGCCCGCCATGTCGGCGCGGACGAGGCCCTGGACCACGTCTTCGGCTACACCTGCGTGCTGGACATCACCGTCCGCTCGGGTGAGGACCGTTCCACCCGCAAGTCGTTCGACACCTTCACACCGCTCGGCCCGTGGATCGTGACCGCTGACGAGATCCCCGACCCGGACGCCCTCGACCTGCGGTGCGACGTCGGCGGCACCACCCGGCAGCGCACCAGCACCGCGGACCTGATCTACGGAGTGCGCGAACTGATCGCCTACACCTCCTCCGTGATGACCCTGCACCCGGGCGATGTCATCGCGACCGGCACCCCGGCGGGTGTCGGACCGCTCAGCCACGGCGACCGTGTCGTCCTGGAGATCGCCAGGGTGGGGCGCCTGGAGGTGGGCGTCGACGGCTCCGAGGCCATCGCGTACGACGGGCGCCCCGGCCGCCGGGACGGCTGAGCGCACGGTCCGAAGGCGCCGGCGTCCCTGGACTCCTCGGCGTACGGCGGGCGCCCTCTCGGCGACGGCGCCCGGACGCGGCCGAGGACGGCCGTGGCGCTCGGGAGGGTGTCCCGGCTGCCCGTGGCGCCGCCGGAGTCGGTCAGATCCAGTTGTTGCGCATGGCGTACCAGCCCAGCTGCAGCCGGGAGGTGACCGACGCCAGGTCCATGAGCGCCCGCACCTTGCGCTGCACCGTGCGGGGGGAGGTCCCCAGCTGCTTCGCGGTGGCCGCGTCGGTGAGGCCGGAGACCATCAGCTGGAGGATCTGCCGGTCGACCGCGGTGAGCTCGGCGACCTCGCGCAGATACGGCCGGGCCTGCCGCCAGGCGGCGGCGAACAGCTCGGTCACCAGTACCGTCAGGGGCGGCCGCAGCAGCACGGCACGTTCCTGGTCGATCTGGACCATGGCGACCTCCCCGTCGGCCACGGCCAGCTTGAGCAGGGGGTGGTCCACCACCCGTACCTGCTCGCCGCGGGCCACCCGCTCCTCCAGGGCGGCCACGGCCGCGGGCTCCGCGAGGAAGTCGCGGTCGACGAGGAGCTGGTAGGTGACCTCGGGCGGAGCGCTGAGCCTGGGCGCCGGCGCCTCCCCCGAGGGGGGTACCGGTGGCGCCAGGGTGTGCGGGACCGGAGTGATGGTGTTGAGGCCGGTCAGGAACGCCTGGAACGTGCTCCGCGCACCGGTCTCCAGTTCCAGGATGCGCCGGGCCTGGGCCGGCGGGCCGTCGACGGTCTCCACCCGCACGGCACCGTCCTCCCCCGGCCGCCCGCGGACGAGTTCGGCCGCGGCGGACTCGGCGTGCCGCAACTCGTCCTCCAGCCGCGCGAACAGGCCCCGCAGCCGCGCCTCGGGGTCACCGGCTCCGGCGGGACCCCACGGCGGGCGGGGTCGCGAACTGTCCTTGGCGGCGTCCGCGGCGGCGGGTGACGGTCTTCCGAGATCGTGCATGGGTGTCAGCATCGCGCACGGCACATCCGTGCCCGAGCCGGGAAGGCGTCTGCCCGGCGGCCGCTGAACAGCCTGTTCACCGCGTCGGCAAAGGCCTCGCAGGCACTCTCCGGAACCCGCCGACCCCCGCTGGCGACATTACGACATGTCGTCTCCTCGCCACGGCTCGACGGCACCACGGCTCGACGGCTCGACGGCTCGACGGCTCGACGGCTCGACGGGCCCACGCTCCACGGCCGATGCGGGGAGAAGGGCGCGGTCGAAGCGGTGTCGTCACGGGAACCGCGCGCCGCCGGCCCGCCGGGGAGGGGACGGCCCTGGTCCCCGGCAGGCCGGTCCGGTCAGTTCACGTACACCTCGGCGCGGTCGATGCTCACGAACGAGGCCCCCGACTGCGAGTTGTGCTCACCGGTGACGCGTACGCGCAGGGTGTGCCGCCCGGCGGCCAGACGCGGGCTGAGGTACTGCGACGCCTCCCCCACCCGGATCGAGTTGTGCAGGTCGACCCGCTGCTCGGCCCCGCCGTCGACGCTGATCGCCGCGTAGCCGTTCCCGGTGTCCTTCACGGAGAGCAGGGCGATGCGTGTCCCGGTGAAGGTGAAGGTCGCGGTGGCGCCCGCCTGGTCGCTCCAGTGGTCGTCGCCCCAGAAGCACTGCGTGCCGCAGCCCGTACCGGAGTTCCACGCACCGGTGTAGGTGAGGGAGCCGGCGCCGCTGGAACGGCCGTCGTCGTTGATCCAGTAGTTGCCGGACCCGGGATCACCGGAGGGCAGGTCCTGGGTCGCGCCCATGGCGAGAGGACGGCCGAAGTCGGGGCTGCCGTCGGCCCGCCAGGTGAACTTCTGGGCGCGGGTGGTGCGGTTGGTGTAGGTGTTCACCGAGGTGGTCTTGGCGTGGTACACGATCCAGTCCTCCGTGCCGTCGGGGGACCGGAAGAACGCGTGGTGGCCCGGCCCGAACACACCGCGGTCGTCGGCGCGCGAGAAGACCGCTCCCTGGTGCTGGGTCCAGTTGCCCGGCACGAGCGGGTCAGCGGTGAGCGGCATCGACTTCATCCAGACCTGGTAGTCCGGCTTGCCGGTGTCGCAGGTGGAGTAGGTCATCCAGACCCGTCCGTTCCGGTAGAGGAACTCCGGGCCTTCCCGGACCTCCGGGCAGCCGCCGGCGCCGTCGATGGCGACGGCGCCACCGGAGACGGTGTACGGGTTCGACATGGGGGCGATGTTGAGCCCGTTGTGCTGGTACGGGTTGATCCCGCTGTACGCGAGGTACAGCCGGCCGTTCAGCTGCAGGATCCCGGCGTCGATCGCGAAGTCGTCCGCGTGGTTCGGCGGGGCGAGCTTGGCCTTGAAGTGGTACGGCCCGGCCGGGTCGTCCCGGTCGGACTCCAGGACGTACAGCCGGTGGTGGTCGTCGACGCCGTCGTCCGCCGTGTAGTAGAGGTACCAGCGGTCGCCGAAGCGGTAGAACTCCGGGGCCCAGATGTTGCGGTTGCGCGAGGGGTCGGAGTCCGTCCAGACGGTGATCGGGTCGGCGGTCGACAGGGTGCCCAGGGAGGGCGAGCGCCACATGCGGATGGAGCCGCCCTGCGTCGTCGTGAGGTAGTAGTTCCCCTGCCAGTGCGTCATGAAGGGGTCGGGGCCGGCGTTCAGGGGATTGCGGAAGGTGCCGGCCGCCGCGGCGGCGACGGCGGTGTGGGGGGCGGTAGGCGCGGGGGTCGCGGCTCCGGCCGGCTGGGAGACCGCAGTCAACTGCCCGGCGAGGAGCAGGACAAGGGCGAGAGCGGCTACGAGAGTGGTGCGTGCGCGGGTGGGTCTGGGGGGACTGGCAAGCACGGGAGTCCTTTCCGCGGCGCTTCACATCGATGTTTTACATCGATGTAACGACGGGGCGTCAGGCTAGGGACAGCCGGCTTCGGTGTCAACACGGCACGGGCCCCGGCCGGAGGGCTCACTCCGGCCGGACTTCGGCACGGAGAACTCGTTGGTTCCGGACCGGTCGGTGCGTAAGCGGTTCAGGAACCGACGTGGTCCGTCCTCCGGGCGTGGGCCCGTTGCCGGGGCGGGACGGCCTCAGCTCCGCTGGAAGAACTCCACCTCGGCCAGCGCCAGATGACGGCCCTCGGCCTGGCCGGCCGGTGAGCGCAGGACGAGGCGGACCGTGCGCACGTCGCTGATCTGGACGGGCACCGTCTGCGGGCCCGGCTTGTCGCTGAGGGAGAGCTCCCTGCTCTCCCTCCCGCCGTCCTCGGTCGTCACCTCCAGGTCCAGCCGGAGCGCGCGCGCCTGCCGTGCGTACTCCTGGGGCTTCGGGGACGCTCCGTTGGTGATGATCAGGTCGACCAGGCGGAAGGGCTTGCCGAAGGTGTACGTCACCGAGGCGCCCTCCGAAGGCGCGCCCCAGTAGCGGTTGCTCAGCCCGTCCGTGGTGTTCGCGGCGGGGTGCCGTGGGATCTCGGCACTGGCCTCGGTGTTCGCCGGGGTGATGGGCTTGGACTTGCCCAGCTTGTCCCGGGTGTCCTCGATCAGGGCCCGCCCGGCGGGGAGCAGGAGGAAGCCGCCCGCGCACAGGGCCAGTACGACGACCAGCACCACGACGAAGCGCAGCAGCCTGCCCGAACTCGCCCGCACCCGCCGCCGGAACGGCCACACCGTCCGCCACCAGGGCAGCGCTTCCGGCTTCGCCGCGGGGCTCAGCTCCGCCGCGCAACGCCGGCAGAACCGGCGCCCCGGCTGGTTGGGCGTCCCGCAGGCAGGGCAGGGCGTGCCCGTCCCCTCGTCCGGCGAGGCGGTGGGACGTACGACGGGACGGGGGGCCACCGGCTTCGCGGGGAGGACCGGCACCGGATCCTGGACGGGCGGGGCCTCGGGAGCGGGGGTACGGGGGCCCGGCGCCGCGGTCGGGCGTACGGGGGCGGGTTGGCGGGGGACGGGGGGCCGCGGGAGGGAGGGCTCACGCGGGCCGGTGGCCGCCGCCGTGGTGTCAGGCTCCGGGGAGCCGGCCGGAGCGGAGGCGGGCGAGGCGGGGCTGCCCGCGCCTCCCCCGTCCGGCGTCCGCGTACCGGACACGGGGCGCGGCTCCGGGGAGGGGGCGTCCGCGGAGGGGGCGTCTGCGGAGGGGGTGTCCCGCCGGGCACTCCGGGCTCGCTCACGGTCCGGCGCGGTGCCGGGACGCGCCGCCGGACCGGCTTCGCGCCGTTCCTCGCCGGACCGGCCCCGGCGGGTCAGCCGGGCGCGCAACGAGGAGGTGGAAGGGGCCGCCGTCGGCTCCGGCTCGCCGGAGGACGGCCGAGCCGGATCGCCCGGCGAAGGCTCCGCCGCCGCGTCCGGGGCCGGTCCCGCCGTAGTCTCCGCGGAAGGTCCCGCGGGTGCGCCCCCGGACGGTCCCGCCGTGCTCCGGGAAGGACCGGACCGGAGGGGTGCGCCCGGGGTGGTGGTCGCGGACGGCGCAGGCGTGCCCGGCGTGGTGGTCGCGGGCGCCGACGACGTGTCCGGAGTGGTGCCGGTCGCGGACGTCGCAGGCGTGCCCGGCGTGGTGCCGGTCGCGGACGTCGCAGGCGCGTCCGGCGTGGTGCCGGTCGCGGACGGCGCGGAGGCGGCCGGGGTGGTCGCGGTCGGCACCGGCGTGTCCGGGGCGGCGGCCGTGTCGGACCAGCCCAGGTACGCCCCGCAGTTGCCGCAGAAGTCGTCCCCGGCGCCGTTGGACGCCCCGCAGGCGGGACATGCGCGCATGACGTCACCTCCCTTCGTCTGTGGGCGGGCCGGAGAGGATCTCCACCCGGCACGCGATGTGCACCGGGCACATCGCCCGGACGATCTCGCGGACCCGCTCCGGGTCCACGGGTTCCGTTCCGTCCCCCGGCCACACCCGCACCAGCGCCTGCGCGGAGGGCTCCGGCGGCAGCTCGGCGCCGGGAGTGCCGGACCACACGGCTCCGCCGTCCTCGCTCACCCGCGCGTGGGCCCCCAGCGCGAGCTCCAGTGCGTCGACCAGGCCGCGCCCGGTGCCGCGCCAGCGGTGCAGCTCCATCGCTCTGACGACCGCCTCACGGCGCTGCTCCACCGGCCAGTCCGAATCGTCCGCGGCGCCCACCCAGGAGGCGAGCCATGCGACGAAGTCCGTGGGGGCGAGCCGGGGGTCGAGGTAGGCGGGGAGGTTGTCGAGGGTCGCGAACACCGGGGCCAGGACGGTGTCGAGGCCGGCGGTGAAGCGCTGCGCGAAGTCGTCGTCGGCGTACAGCGCGGGCAGTTGCCCGCCGATCGGATAGCGGCTCGGCAGCTCCGGGACGGCGGCCCTCACCGGCCCGCCCCCGCCGTGCCGGCGGTCTTCGGCGCGCTCATACCCGTGCCTCCGGTTCCATGGCCGTCACGACCACCTGGTGCTGGTACGAGAAGACAAGGGCACCGGCTCCGAGGTCGATCCGGTCCGCGGGGGAGCCCCGGCGGCCGGTGATCGGGTCGGCCGGGAACAGCCGGATCTCCTCGATCAGGGCGTTCCCGGTGGCGCGCTGCAGCACGCCGAACACCTCGCCGTACTGGACGGGCCGGCCGAACGGCCACCCTGTGCCCTCCGGGCCTCCGTGGAGCGGGTTGAGGTGCCGGAACAGGGCGCGGAGCGCCGCCTCCCGCACCCGGTCGGTGTCGCCGGGTGCCGCCATGAGCCTGGCCACCACGGTGACGCCCTGGTAGACCGGCGGTTCGACGACGAGACGGGTGCCGATCAGACGCCGTTCGTCGAGCGTCCGGGCGATCGTGCCGAGCACCTGGTCGGAGGGGATCAGCTGCTCCAGGCGGAGCCGGTCGTCGCCCTCGTCGGCGACCGCGTCGGGTACGACGAGGACCCGGACCGCCCCAGGGCCGCCCGCCGGCAGACAGCGGACACGGCGCACGGAGGGCGCGGCCTGGCGGCTGAGGATCTCGTAGTCCTCGGCGGTCACCGCCCGCTCCTGCATCCGCAGCGCCTCGGGCGCCCGCAGCTTGGCGTTGGCCAGGGTCTCGCCGGCGACCCCGCCGCGCGCCGCCTCCCGGTTGCCGACCCGGGCGACGTAGGGTACGGAGCTGCGCAGCACGGAGATCGCGCCGCGGGCGACATTGCCCGCGGGGCCGCCCCCGGTGCGGTAGCGGGCGACCCGTACGGAGGCGCCCTTGGGCGGTACGGCGCCGCGGTGCCGCAGTGAGCCGTCCGGTTCGCGCAGCGCGGGCGGGAAGTCGAACTCCCCGGTCGTGGCGTCCACACGGACGTGCCGGTCGGCCGGTCCTGAGCGGCCGAAGTGCTGGACGACGTCCCAGCGTTGCCACCCTTCGGGGGTGGATACCTCGACCACCGGCGGCTCCCCGTCGAGGAGGACCGGCGGGCGGCCGAGCCGGAAGGTCTGCCCGGCGACCCCTTCGGACGTACCGAGGTGGACGTCGGTGACGGTCTCGGCGTGTTCGACGGACATGGTGCCGCCGACGGTGAAGACGGTGGCCTCGCGCACCGTCGGGGACTCCGAGTAGAACGGCTGCCCCGGCTCCGCCTCGGTGACCCTGCAGCGCAGCCAGCCCGCCCGGGTTCCGCCGATCACGGACGCCGTGTGGCCTGCGGGCATGAACACCATGATCTCGCCGGGCCGGTTCAGTCCGCCGGTGGTGTCGGTTCCCGTCTCGCACAGCCGCCAGCCGCCGCCGTCCCATGCCTCCCAGACCAGCGGTGGCTGGCGGGGGTCCACGCCGACACCCTCGACGCGGCTGTCGAGCCGTACCGCGACGACACAGCGCGGGACCGCGGTGGGCAGTCCGAACAGCAGCGCGTCGCCCGGTTCCGGTGACGCCTGGAAGCAGGGCACGTCATGGCCGTCGGCGAGCATCCCGGTACGGTCGGTCTGCTCACCGGTTCGGGGCGCGGTGACGAGCCGGATCAACTCGCTCGGTATGACTCGGAGTTCGTCGACCGTGCCGAACACGACGGCCTCCTCGCTCTCACCGCCGGCGGTGGTGACCTCGGTGCCGGCGGGCAGGACCACCGTGTCGGGCTGCGGCGCGGACAGCCAGAAGTCGACCTCGGCCGTGGCCGCGGCCGGCGGGAAGAGCCGGATGTCCAGCAGGTCGAGGAAGGCGGTGTAGTTCTTGTCCGGTACGCGGTTCAGCCGGTAGAGCAGCTGGTCGACGAGATAGGCGAAGGTCTCGATCAGGGTGACGCCCGGGTCCGAGACGTTGTGGTCGGTCCACTCCGGTGCGCGCTGCTGGACGTACCGCTTGGCCTCGTCGACGAGCTGCTGGAAACGGCGGTCGTCCAGGTTGGGTGAGGGCAGGGCCATCAGGCGGCCCCCCGATCCCCGGCGGTGGACCCGCCTGCCGTGAAGCCGGTGCCTGCCGTGAAGCCGGTGCCTGCCGTGAACCCGGTGCCTGCCGTGAAGCCGGCGTCCGGCCCCGCACCGGCGCCCTCGTCGACCGGCCCGTCGGAGGGGATCGTGTAGAAGGGGAAGACCAGGTTGCGCCGGTCGTTGGTGGAGCGCAGCGTGTAGTGCACGTCGATGTAGAGGGTGCCCGCCTCCACCGCGTCGAAGGCGACCACCACCTCGTCCACGGCGATGCGCGGTTCCCAGCGCTCCAGTGCCTCGCGCACCTGCTGCGCGACTCGGCCGGCGGTGGCGCCGTCGCCCGGCGCGAAGACGTACTCGTGGATGCCGCAGCCGAACTCCGGCCGCATGGGGCGCTCCCCGGGCGCGGTCCCCAGGACCAGGCGGATCGCCTCCTCGATCTCCTTGTCCTTCTCGACCATCCCGATCCCGCCGGTCGGTCCCACCCTCAGGGGGAACGCCCAGCCTCTGCCGATGAACCGCTCGCTCATCACACTCCGCCGATCAGTACGTTCATGGCGCCGGTCAGCACCATCGCTCCGCACGCGCACTTGTCGCGCGCCCTGGCGGCCGGCAGGCCGCCGATGAGCACCGTGCCGCCCTTCAGGGCACCCACCGGGTCGGGAATGATCACGTTGGCCGGCCCGAGGGCCGCGTGCGGCGGGACCGGACAGACGCACAGACTGCCGACGACGGCTGCGGGAAGGCCGCCGATCAGGACTCGCGCCACCGCCGTGGCGGCGGCGGGCGGCGGGGTGGTGATCCGGCCGCCGTGGTTGGTGGGGTCGCCCGTACGGGCTGCGGCTGGCATGGGTACTCCTCGGTCGGTCGGGCTGCTGGTCGGGGGTCAGTTGATGCGGATGAGCTTGGCCTTGAGGACGCCGAGCAGACCGCCGTCGACGGTGACGCCCGAGACCCCGGTGACGTCCACCGAACGGCCGCCGATCTTCACCCCGACCCGGCCGTTGATGTCCACGTTCCGCCCCGAGACGCTCACGTCCCCCCTGCCCGCGTCCACGGTGATGCCCTTCCTGTCGAGCGTGACGGAGGTGAGGCGCTGCCGGCCCTTCCCGGCGTACACGGACAGCTCGATCCGGTCCCGGCGGTCGTCGAGGAACACCTCCAGGCGTTCGTCGGCGGAACGCAGCCGCACCCCGGAGGGCCCCGGGGCGCGGGCGTCGAGCAGTTCCACCCGGTGCCCCGAACGCGACACCAGGGAACGGCGGTTGACCCGCCCGCTGGTCCCGTCGACGAGGGGCACGTCGTGCGGGGAGGGCTTGTCCACTCCGTTGTAGAGTCCGCCGATGACGTACGGGCTGTCGAGCAGGCCCTGTTCGAAGCCGACGAGCACCTCGTCGTTGACCTCGGGGCTCACCATTCCTCCGCCGCCCTTGCCGCCCCACTGCACGGTGCGCACCCAGTTGGTGACGTAGGTGTCGTCCAGCCACGGGAACCTGAGCTTCACCGCGCCGCTCTCGGCGCCGCCCGGCTCACGGATGTCCGTCACCACCCCGATGGCCAGGCCCGGCATGCGCGGGCCGCGGCTCGGGGCGTTGGCACCGGTGACCAGTCCGGTGAGGGAACGGTCCGGGCTGGCGCTCACCCACACCGTGGTGCGGTAGCCGCCGTTCGGCTCCAGGACGTGCTGCACGGCCGTCGCGGTGTACCGGCCGGTGAACGCCTGCCCGACGTTGCCCAGCGCCACGGGCTTGCCGGCGCGGAGCCGCGGATTGCCCTCGGCCACCGCCTCCAGCTCTCCGAAGCCCGCGCTGACCCCGTCCGCGACCGCGTCGGCGACCGCCGTCGTCTCGGCCTGGGTGCGGTACGGGGTGTCGGTGACGGTCAGCTTCGACGACCTGCCGAACCGGGCGGCGAGCTCCGGGCTCAGCCCCGGCACGACGGTGTCACTCGTCACCGACGGCTTGCGGGCCACCAGGGGGCGCTTGGTGCTCACGTCCCAGCCGCGTACCTCCACCTGCTGCGCGCCGTCCGCGGCGGAGAGCGAGGCGCGCAGCGCGAGGAGGTTCCGGCCGTACTCCAGCACCATCGGGTCGCGGACCGCCGAGGTGGAGGGGGACGGCGCTCCCGACGCCTTCACGGGCTTGGTGAACTGCAGCAGCCCCTTGTCGTCGACCCTCACCTGCGCGCCGCTCTCGGCGGCGAGGTACTGGAGGAACTCCCAGTCGGAGACGTTCGCCTGGGACAGCTGCTCGTACGTGACGGGGGCGGCCTCCACCTTCCCGCAGGCGAGACCCGCGCCGGAGGCCACCTTGCGGACGATCGCCGACGCGGTCATGTTCCGGTACGCGACCACCTTGCGGCCCCGCTGGAGCCGGTGCGCCTTGGAGTAGGCCCGTACGACCGTGAAGGAGCCGGTGCGGTCCCGGTCCACCTCCAGGGCGGTCACCTCGCCGTCGAACAGCCGCTCCCGCGCCTGCCCGCCCACGGTGACGACGGACACCCGCAGGGGGGTGCCGATGGTGACGCCGGTCGCCCTCAGGAACTCGTGGTCGGGGTCACGGAAGGTGAGCACGGCCGCGTCGGGCAGCCCCACGTTCTCGTCCACCACGCAGCTCACCAGCTGTGCGGCCCAGACCGGTGGCAGTTCGCCGGGGGTCTCCACCACGGGGTCCGCCGCGAACGACCGGCCGCCTCGCTCCGCCGACGTACTCATCGTTCCTCCTCCGCGCCCGCGTCACGCAGACCGGGCACCACCAGCTCGGTGCCGGGCACGAGTGCCATCGGGTCGTCGATCGCGTTGGCCTCCGCGATGACCCGCCAGGCCGTCGCGTCGCCGTACTCCCGCCAGGCCAGCAACGCCAGGCTGTCCCCCGCCACCACGGTGTGCGTGCTCCGGGCGGTGCGCGCCCCCGAGGTCGGGTTCTGGCCCGCCGGGTCGACACTGGCCTCCTCGATCGACAGCTGGCAGCTGGCCCGGAGCGGCTTCCCGTCGACGTCGAAGAGCGTGTACGACACCGAGAGGCTGGAGAGCACCCCGTCGAACGACGTGGTCCGCGCGGTGCCCCACTCGAACCGCACCCACGGGCTGGCGGGCTTCTTGCGGCCCAGGCTGGCCGGGGTCGGCACGCACGCCTTCATCAGCTTCTCGACGGCCTGTTCCACGGAGTTGTCGTGCTTGGCGGTGGCGTCCAGGAACACTTCGAGGCTCAGGGTGCGCGGGCCGCTGCCGACGAACTCGGGCAGCGCCGACTGCCCGGCCATCCGCGAGGGGGTGCGCCGCCACTCCGTGGTCTTCTGCAGCTGCAGCGTGGACGGGTTGAACTGCAGGCTCAGCCGTGCGATCGTCCCGCCGGGCTTCGCGCCGACCGAGGCGGGAGGCTCCTTCAGCGTCAGCTGAGCCCGTGCGCGGCTGGCGCGGACCGCTGGGGACATACGGGCACTTCCTTTCCGGGGGCGGGTACGGGGTGTGCGAACGGCCGGGCGGGTACGGCTCGGCGGCCGTCAGGAGGGGCGCAGGCCCTCGTGGGCGATCTCCAGGGTCTCCACGGCGGCCTGGGAGCTGTTGGGGTCGAAGGACGGTCCCTGCCAGCGGACCGGGACGATCCCGAACACCTGCCAGCTGATGATCCGGGTCAGATCCGGTCTCAGCGCGACGATCTCGCCGTCCTTGGGCTCCACCCGCCTCAGCGTCTCGTCGAGCCAGCGGCCGATCTTCGCGGTGTCCGCGGTGACGGGGCGGGTCAGTGTGATGTTCGACCAGGTGACCCTGCCGGGGAGCTGCCAGGTGAAGCCGTTGTTGCCGCCCTCGGCGTAGCTCTCCATCTCGACCTCGGCGCCCATGCCCGAGCAGGTCTGGAAGGCGCCCAGGTCGTCGCCGCCGATCGCGAGCCGGAAGAACACGCTCGTGGCGAAGATGTTGTCCGTCATCAGTCCGTCATCCGTTCCGTGCCACGCCCTCAGCGGCGTCCGTCGTAGGGGCGGCCCGTGCGTTCCCGGCCGCGCCGGAACTCTGCGCGGAGCAGCCGGGCCATCGGGTCGAGCAGGCGTCGCGCCAGGTCGTCGAGGTCGAGACCGGGGTCTCTCGGGTCGTCAGGCGCCGGCACCGATCCGGCGGTGCCCGCCCGGGAGGGGGACGCGCCGCCGGCCGAACGGGTGTGGCCCTTGGCGACGGCGAGGTCTCCGGCAGGGGACGCGGGCCCGCCGCGCGGGGCCCGTGCCTTCGCCGGCGCTGCCTTGGCGGCGGCCAGGTCTCCGGCGGAGGAGGCGCGCTGGACCGGCATCGCCGCCCCGCCCGCGCCGCGGGGCGCCGTCGTCCCCCGTACCGGCGGATCGGGCACTACGTGCCGGGGCCGCACCACGGGTACGCCCCCGGCAGGTTCCGGTGCGAAGCCGGCCGGTGGCCGGTCCGCCGACGGGGACGTGTGCGGCGGGCTCACCGGGAGGCTCCGCGCCGGGGCAGCGGAGGCGGCCGCCCCGCCCGGCGGTGCGGGCACCACGACCGGCACACGCTGAACGGCGCTGCCCGGGGCGCCTGTCCGGCTGCCCGCTCCCGGCTGCTGACGCGCTCCCGCCGCCGGGCGGGCAGCGGCATGAGCCGGGTGCTGCCCCCTCGGTGCCGCCGGACCGCCACGGTGGGGCTCCCGCCCGAGAGGGCCGCCGGGGCCGCGGCGGGCGTGCACGGGCGTGGGAGCGGGCACGGGCGGGGAACTGACGGCCCGTCCGCCCGGCGTCCGGGGGGCGGGGCCGGACCCGGACCCGGGGCCGGGACGGGACGACGCCGCCCGCTGGACCGGAGCGCCGGAGGGTGCCGCGGGGACCTCCTGGGAGGGTGCGGGTGACCCGGGCCAGCGCGCCGCCACCACAGGGCCCGTGCCCGGGCGGGCCCCCGTCACTGACGATGCCGGGCTCTGCGGGGTACGGGTGCTCGGGGTGATCGGACGGGCCGGCAGCAGCGGCAGGGAACGGCCGGCCGTGGCGGGGCCTGCCGCCGGGGACCCGGGCAGCGCCGGGGTGAGCGGGGCCGCACCGGGATTCACCGGCGCACCTGCCGCCGGGCTCACGGACCGGGCCACCACCAGAGGGGTCCCTGCCGCGCCTTGGGCGCGCCCCTGCACGGCGCGGGTCGGGTGGGGGGACGACGGCGTCGGGCCGTGGGCGGCGCGGTGGCCGCCGGTGCCCACGGCCGGTCCGGTGGGCGGCACGGTACCGCGCCCGCCCGGTCCGGCGGTCTCCGGGCCGAGCGGGCGGACGGCTCCGCCGTACGGCTCGCCCCGTCCTTCGACGGCCCGCGGGGGCCGGTCGGACGACGTGGCGGGCGTCCCGCGCTCCCTCACCCCGGGTGCCGTCGTCCTCGGTCCGTCGCTCACGGGCGCGCCGGAAGCGCTCGGGGGCCTCAACAGCAGGGTGGCAGGGCCGCTTCCTCCCGGAGTTCCGGCTCGGGGGGCCTCGGCTCCAGGTGCGCCGGCCCGGGGACGCGCATGGTCCACGAGGGCACGCTGTACGCCGTCCGGTCCCAGCAGGGGTGAGGCGGCCGGTCCGGCGCCGGGGGTGTGCGGGACCCGCGCCGCGGCGCGGGCGGCCGAGGGGCCCGGCAGGTCCGCCGTGGGCGGCAACGCGGACATGGGTGCCCCGAGCCCACCGCGCGCCCGGGCACCCGGGCGGCCCGGACCGGTCCCCGGGGCGGCTGAGGCGGGGGCGGCGGCCGGGGCGCGGTGTCCGGAGGAGCCCGCAGAGCGGTCGGACGGCGGGACGGCACCCTCCGGCGGGTGGACAACTCCCGGTGTTCCCTCCGGCCGGCGCTGGACCGCGAGCGGCAGCGCCCCCGGCTCCGCCGAGGAGGGCCGCGTCGATTCGGCCTCCAACAGGGTCGCGGTGGAAGGCAGTTGAGCGAGAGGCGCGCCGAGGGGAGTTCTGCTGCCGGGGCGGGCCGCAGGCGCTCCCCCGCTCGCCGGTTCCCCCGCGGACGCCGAATCGACGGGCTTTTCGGGTACGGCGGACGCCGGACCGACGGGCTCTTCGGGTACGGCGGACGCCGGGCCCGTGGCGGGCCGCAGCGCGGGTACGCGCCGCACGGCCCCGGCCGGGCGCCGGGCCACGGTCAGGGACGGCCGGGTGGCCGCGGGCCGGACCGCGGGGGTGGCGCGGGGCGGCTCGGGCCGCACGCCGTCTCCGGATGCGGAGGCACCGAGCTCCCCCGGCCGCGGGCCCCGGGCCGCCTCTCGGGATGCCGCACGGCTCCGGCCGGAGGGCGCGGATGGCCGGCCGGAGGGCGCGGGGGGCATGGCCACGGCGACACGCCGCACGATCGGCACGTCGGGGACGGCAGGCGGCCGCTCGTGTCCGTCGGGGGCGACGACCGGCGCGGTGGACCGTTGCGCGGGGGGTGACGGCGTGGCACGGGCCGGCCCGGTACCGCCGGCGGAACGGGAGGGCGACGGGGTGCGGACCGGACCGCCCGGCGTCGTCGTACGTGCGCGGCCGGACGCCCCGGGCGGGCGGCCGTCGGAGGACCCCGCCCCGGGCGGGCCCGCGGGCCCGCCCTCCCCGGGCTCCCCCTCCGTACGCACCGCCCTGAGCAGCAGCGGCCCGGCGCCACCGGCCGTCGCCCGCGGGGCGGCCGGGCGGGCGACGCCTCGCACGAGTCCTGCGGGGGCGGTGGGCAGCACGGCGTGGCCGAGGCTGCCCCCGAACGCGGGGTTCTGCCAGGCGGCGAGACCCGCGCGGAAGACCAGGCCGTCACTCACCCCGAGCGGTGCACGGGAGACGGTGAGTTCGGGCGGAGCGGTACGGCGCCAGCCGCCGTCCCACCCGTCGGGGACGGCGGAGGCATCCGCGCCGCTCTCCCCGGGGGCGCCGCTCACGGGAAGGTCCGGGCCGGCGGGCGCCGCCGGTGCGCCCTTGCCGCCGGACAGCCGCGCGGCACGCTGCCGCCACCTGTCCCGCCATGCCGCCATCTGCTCAACCGCTCTCGTTCATACGGGTGTTGATCCGGGCGATCTCGTCGACCCACTGCCGGCGCTCGCCGTGCGTCAGGTCGAGGATCTCCTCCCGCGCCCAGTGGAAGTGATAGGCGATGTACGCGACCTCCTCCCGGAGCCGGGGAAGGGCGTACGTCACGATTCCCCCAGGCGCCCACCCGAGAGATCGACCTCGAAGCCGCCTTCGCAGTGCGGGCACGTCACCGCCGCGCGGGTGTGCCCCTCGCTGTTGACGCGCCGGTAGAAGTCCTGCAGGAACGCGACGTCGGTGGCGTACATCCGCTCCACCACCCCCGCGTGCACATCGGTGATGTCACCGATCCGGGTGATCACCTGGCTCAGGAGGACGACGCTGAGGTACGCCGGGTTCTCCTTGACCCGCAGGTCGATCTGCGGCCGGAGCTCGTCCCGCGCGGTCGCCAGGCGCATCGCACCGTACCGGTGCACCGTGCCCGCCTCGTCCACGTACCCGCGTGGCAGCTCGAACTCGAACTCCGTTCGCAGGCCGTGCCCCTGGCCGGCGGGCGGGCCGGCGGCGGGAGGTGCCGCCGCCTGCTCCGCCACCGGTCCGGGCTCCGTCATCTGGAGGATCTCGTCCAGGTTGCCCGCCGTCACCGTCCGGCGCCTCATTCGACGACGATCTCCTCGAACACGATCGTGACGGACTCGGTGGCCGGGGAGGAGTCGCCCGCCTTCAGTGAGGGGCCCTCCCACTTGGAGGCCCAGCCCTGCATCAGCTGGATGCGGCGGACCGTGGTGCCTTCGGAGTCCTTGATCTCGATGGTGAGGTTCTGCCGCGCGGAGTTCACGGCCCCGTTGTTCAGCGTCTCCTTGATCCAGTTGGTGAACTCGCTGCTCTGGTCGAGTCCGCGGGTGATCGTGATCTCGCCCGCCTGCCGGGCACCCGGCTGCTTGCGGATGATCTGCTTGCCCTCGGCCGTGACCTGCTTCACCTCGACGACGTCCTCCTCGACGGAGAAGCCGCTGATCTCCTGGATCGACTCGACCAGGTAGCCGCCCAGCTGGACACCGAAGACATGGGTGGAAAGTGCGTCGCCCGTTGCCATGACTGTCTGTCACCTATTCCTTACAGGACCCGCGGGTCACTCGTCGACGAGGCTGGTGCTGTCGGAGAACTGGGCCAGCCGGAACACCACGAACTCCGCGGGCTTGACCGGCGATACGCCGATCTCGCAGACGACCCTGCCCTGATCGATCGATTCCTGCGGGTTGTTGTCGCGGTCGCACTTGACGTAGAAGGCCTCCTCGGCCGTGCGGCCGAAGAGCGCTCCCCGCCGCCACTCCTCGGTGAGGAAGGCGGTCACGTTGCGCCGGATGCTCGACCAGAGCCGGTCGTCGTTCGGCTCGAAGACCACCCACTGGGTGCCCAGGAGGATCGACTCCTCCAGGTAGTTGAAGAGCCGGCGCACGTTCAGATAGCGCCACGCCGGGTCCGAGGAGAGGGTGCGGGCGCCCCAGATCCGGATGCCGCGGCCCGGGAAGGCCCGGACGCAGTTCACGCCGATCGGGTTGAGCAGGTCCTGCTCGCCCTTGCTGAGCCGGATCTCCAGGTCCACCGCCCCGCGGATCACCTCGTTGGCGGGCGCCTTGTGCACCCCGCGCTCGGCGTCGCTGCGCGCCCACACACCGGCGATGTGACCGCTCGGAGGGACGGTGGCGTTTCGCCCGGCGGCCGGGTCGAAGACCCTCACCCAGGGGTAGTAGAGCGTGGCGTACCGGGAGTCGTAACCGGCCTCGTCGTTGCGCCAGTCACGCACCTGCTGGGCGTTGAGGCCGGGGGGTGCGTCCAGGACTGCCACCCGGTCGCCCATCTGCTCGCAGTGCGCGATCACCGCGAGCTGCACGGTGCGCACTCCCTCGGCGTCGATGTCGCCCCGCTGGTGGGCACTCATCAGGTCGGGCACCGCGACCATGGTGATCTCGTCGATGGCCTCCAGGCCGCCGAACCCGGTACGCGCCGCGGGGTCGCCGACGTACTCGGCCGCGTCGAGCCGGGCCACCTCACCCGGCCCGGACGTGGCGGGTGAGCCCGGGGCGTCGGGCACCGCGACGGTCCCGTTCGCGGGCCGTGCCGGCGTGGCCCCCTGCTGCTCGGTGACCTCGACCAGCTTCGAGGCGCGGGTCTGTGCGACCAGGTAGCCCTTGACGTTCTTGCGGGTGGACGCCTCGTAGGTCTCCACCACCTTGTCGCCCTGGCGGACGAGGAACGTGAACCGGTCCTCGGGCGGGTTCTCGCCGCCGGCGTCGGCGACCTCCACCGACACCCCGGTGGTGCCGGGCCTCGCGGCGAGCAGGAACCCGCCGAGCTCCACCGGCTCCGCGGCCCTGGGAGCGCTTCCCCGCCGGGACCCGCCCGCCGGGGCCGAGGTGTCCTCGGCGGAACCGCCGATCCGCACGATGTACGCGGCACCGCCGCCGTTGGCGAAGTAGCCGTAGACGGAGTGGGGCAGGTAGGTGCCCTCGGCGAAGCCGCCGAACAGCTGGGTGTACTGATCCCAGCTGGTGACCAGCGTCGGGGTGTGGAACGGACCGCTGCGGGCGAACCCGACGAACGCGGCGACGGCGGTGCCGACCCCTTCGATGGGCCGGGCACCGGACTGCACCTCCTCCACGTACACGCCCGGGGTGAGGTACGTCGGCATGCTCGCTCCTTCAGGTTCTTGCGGGTCTGTCACCTGTGTCCAGGCCGAGTCTGCTCGGTGGGGCCGACGGGGCGACAGGTACGCGGGGCCCTCGGTGGGGGCAGCGCCCCTGCCTCTTCCTGTCCTCCGGGAGCGCCCTCCCGGCTCCCGGCCCTGCCCTCGGCTCTGCCCGTCCCGGCCTGGACACCGGGGACGCGCGCACGGTCCACTGGGGGCCGCAGCAGGGGCGTCGACGAGGGGGCAGCGGGTGCGGAGAGCCAGGACGCACGGCGAGGACACCGACGGCCCGCGGCAGGCGGGCACCTCGGGTGCCCCCCGGCAGGAGGTGCGCCCCGGCGGGGCCACGGCTCCGCCCCCGCTCACGGCCGCATCCCTCCGCTCGGCACAGCACGGCGCGGGCAACGCCGCGGTGACCGGCATGATCGCCCGGCGGGTCCGCTCCGCTTCCGCCCCGGAACAGCCGGACCCAGGGGTCCACGAGGTGCTCCGCTCCGCCGGCTCGCCGCTGCCGGGGCCCGTGCGGAAGGAGATGGAGAGCAGGTTCGGCACGGACTTCTCCGACGTCCGTCTGCACACCGGTTCGTCCGCCCGCCGGTCCGCGTCCGGTATCGGGGCTCGCGCCTACACCTCGGGCAGTCATGTCGTCATCGGCGAGGGAGGGGGCGACAAGCACACCCTCGCCCATGAGCTGACCCATGTCGTCCAGCAGCGCCAGGGCCCGGTCTCGGGAACCGACCGCGGTGACGGCCTGCGGGTCAGCGACCCGGACGACCGGTTCGAGAGGGAGGCGGAGAGCAACGCCCGGCGCGTCATGAGCGGCGCGGCACCGAAGTCCGCGGACGCGGAGACGGAGGCCGGGCGGCATGCCGCGCACGGCGGGTACGCCCAGCGCCGGACGGTGCAGCGCTGGGCCGGGCGGACCGCCCAGAACCAGGTGGACATGACGGTGTCGGCGGGCGGGCTGTTCGCGGTCCCGGACGGGGCCACCACCTCGGTGTGGGTCCGTGTCGGCACCCCGCAGAACGCGGTCTCCCCGGCGCTGCGCCCGACGAACACACCCCAGCAGGACCTGTTCGGCGACGGCGCCTACCAGGAGCACCAGCTCGCGAGGAACATTCTCGACGACTGCCTGCACACCGCGGAGGAGATCATGCACAACGCCGTGGGTGAGCTGGCGGGCGACAACCTGAACAGCAGCGTCCGGACGGCCGGCGGGCTCAAGCCCTTCGGCACCTCGGACGAGCTGAACCGCGAGCGAGCCGGTGCGTACGCGGGGGCGACGGACCGCCACGCCGATCCGGTCGTCGGACAGTCCTACCTGATGATCGCCATGAATCCCGGCGACAACGTCATGTCCCAGTACCACGCGGCGGCTGTGGTGGGGCTGGACGGAGCCGACACCGTGACCATGGAGGCCTTCGCCGGCAGCAACCAGACGACCCCGGACCCCATGACGTACACGATCGGCTCGGTCTCCTCGTTCCACGACTACTGGACCGGGCAGTACTACACCCCGGGCAGCTACCCCGGGGTCACCATGCGGACGGTGGTCATCGTGCGCCGCGGCCGAGGGCCGAGGGTGCCGGCCGGGCAGGAACAGCCCGCCAACCCCAACGTCTGAGCGGCCGGCCGGCCGTGGCACCGGTACGACCCGCGCCGGAGACAGGTCCGGGCCGCGCCGCCCGGACCTGTCCGGCGGATCGTCGTGGCTCAGCCGTACAGGGGGACGAGGTCCGCGCGCCGGCCCACCTCAGTCACCGGTGGCCTCGGCGAGGTACGGGCCGAACTCTCCCTCCAGGACCAGCCGTCCGAGCTTGCGGTACTCCTGGGCGACCGCGGTGACCAGCTGCCGCATGGTGAGGGGCGTGCCCGACTCCGCCGCCAGATAGGCCGCGGTCACCGCGCAGGCCCTGATGGAGCCGCCCGCCAGCTCGAAGCGGTCGGCGCAGAACCCGAGGTCGAGGTCGTCGGCCCGGGGTATCCGCGGGCCGAGGCAGCGGTCCCACAGGGCGAGGCGGTGGCCGGCGTCGGGCACCGGGAAATCCGCGATCACGTCGATGCGGCGGGTGAACGCCTCGTCCAGGTTGGCCCGCAGGTTGGTGGTGAGCACGGCGATCCCGTCGAAGGACTCCATGCGCTGGAGCAGATACGCCGACTCGATGTTGGCGTGCCGGTCGTGGGCGTCCTTGACCTCCGCGCGCTTGCCGAAGATGGCGTCGGCCTCGTCGAACAGCAGCACCGCGTTGACGGCCGATGCCTCGGTGAAGATCCTTTCCAGGTTCTTCTCGGTCTCCCCGACGTACTTGTCGACGACGGTGGACAGGTCGACCACGTACAGGTCCATGCCCAGGTCCGCGGCGACGACCTCCGCCGACATGGTCTTGCCCGTGCCGGACTCACCGGCGAACAGCGCGATCACGCCTCGCCCACGGCCGCCGCCGGGCCTCATCCCCCACCGGCCGAGCACCTGCTCCCGGTGGCGGGCCCGCAGGGCGAGTTCACGGAGCCGCCGGCCGGTGGCGGGCGGCAGCACCAGGTCGTCCCAGCCGACGGCCGGCTCCACCCGGCGCGCCAGCCGGTCGAGTCCGGCGCCGTTCTGGGCGCGTACGGCGGTGCGCAGGTCCTGGGCCGAGACCTGGCGGTCCTCCAGGGTTGCGGTGCGCACCGCAACCTCGGCGGCCCTGCGTACCTGCCCGGAGTCCAGCCGGTGCGCGGCGACCGCTCGGGCGAGCGCGTCCGGGTCACCGGTGGCGCCGGGCCCGGTGCCGGCGGCCCGTGCGAGAGCGTGCCGCCAGCGTGCGGCCTGCCGGTCGGGCGACGGGGCGGGCACGGTGAACGTGACCGGGGTGTGGGCCCCCCACTCCGGGTCCCAGCCGCCGGCGCCGTGCGTGATCAGAGGTATCCCGAGCAGGGCGGCGCTCGTCTCCCGGAGGGTGCGGGCGCGTTCGGCCGGTTCCGGCGGCAGCGCCTCCAGGGGGCCGAGGACCACTCCGGCGCCGGTGAGGCGGGCTTCACGCGCGGTCACCCGGGCGAGTTCGGGTACGTCGGCCGAGCGGCGGGCGAGCGCTGCCGCGTCCAGGACCAGCGGAGGCGTCCCCGCGGCGTCGAGGGCCGCGACGGCCAGGCCTTCGAGGTCTCCGCCCCTGCCGCGCAGATGCACGAGGCCCGTGCCGTTCCCGGCCGCGGCGGCCACCGCCCGGACCTCCGCCCCCTCCGCGGTGGGGTCCTCGCGGGCCTCGCCGAGGACTCCGGCCAGCGCGGCATCGGGCCTTCCGTCTCCGAGGAGGTGTGCGGTGACCCGGTCGGGCACCACCAGCACCCGGGAGAGCGGCGGGCGTTCCCGTTCCGTCACCTCCACCAGGCCGCCCGCGGTCAGCGGCGCCCCGGCCGCGAGCCGGAACCTGGCGGTCGCCGCCGCGCCGAGGCCGCACAGCTCCAGGGCGAGTGCGACGGTGGGCCGGCGCCGCGTCAGATCGTCGTTGAGGTAGCCGTAGAGCCTTTCGAAGCGGGCGTCCACATCCGGGAGCAGCGCCACCAGCAGGAGGTCGAGGTCCAGCGGGCTCAGCCCGAAGCGCCTTGCGAGGCGGCCGAGCGACGACCCGGCGGGCGGCTGCCAGGGCTCCCCGGCCGGTACGCCGAGGCCGCCGGGCTCGTCGAGGACGCGGGCCGCCGCCTCGGGGGTGAGGTACTGCCCCAGGTACGGGTCGTCGGGGTCCGGGTCGGTGGCCCGGCGCCGGGCCACCGCTTCCCGTACGCGTCGCTCGACCAGGCCGAGCCGGACCCACAGGGGGTCCGGGCCGGACGGTTCCGGGGAACGGGGCGCCGGAAGGGCTCCGGCACCGGTCTCCGGGCCTTCCGCGCGCTCGGTGCGGGCCTGAGCGAGGGGCTCGGCGGTCTGTGTCACGGCTGGCGGTCTCCTCTGCGACGGCGTCGGGACGGTGCGGGGCCCCGGTCGCGGGCGCCCGCGAAGCCCTCCGCCCCCGGGTCGCCCACCTCGGTGTAGCGGAGCCGTCGTCCGGGCACCGGTTCACCGTCGCCGTGGCGGGCCGCCGAGCGGACGACGAGCCCCTCGGTGACCGGTGGCGCCGCGGCGGTGGAGACACCGGCCAGCGGTGCCCGTACCCGTACGCACAGCGATGCCTTCAGCTCACCGCCGAGCGCGGACCACACGTCGGACGCGGCGGGCGCGTCCGGTCCGGACCCCGCGGTGTCCAGCCCGACGGTCAGGCCGAGTTCGGCGAGTGTGCCGGTGAGCAGCCGCGCGGGCAGGGTGTCGTGGGCGACCAGGCAGGTCAGCACCTGGGAGAGCAGCCGGTGTTCGTCCTGGGGCCGGCCGGCCCACGCGGTGACGAGGTAGGTGAGCTCGAACCAGCGCGGCGGGCTGCGCCGCGCGACCAGGTGTCCGTCCTCGTCGTGGACCTCTCCGGCGCCGCTGCCGCGCCGGGTGGCGTCCTCGCGGATGTCGTAGAGGAAGGCGCAGACCGTGGGGGCGCTGCGGCGGGCCGCCCAGTCACGGGTGGGGGCGTCGAGTACGACGTCGACGCCCGACGCCTCCAGGCCGGCCTCGCCGAGCAGCCGCCGCAGCCCTTCGTCGACTTCGTGGATCACCGGCGCACCACCTGGTCGGGCGGCTGCACCGTGCCGCTGACCACGAGGAAGTCGGTCCTCACCGGGGAGAAGCCCGGGCCCTTGGCGGTGATGACGCGCGGCCCGGTCTGATCCTTGGCGAGGATGAGCAGCTGGCCGGTGAACGTGCCGTTCCGCAGCGGCACGGTCGGCGCGGCGGCGGCGGTGATCCCCGGCTTCCAGGTGAACCTGACGGGCACTCCGGGCGGGAAGTCCTTGCCCCGCACCGAGGTGACGAAGCCGGGCTTGCCGATCGGGGGCACCGCCTCGATCCGGGGCTGGAGGACGCGGATCCGCTGCCGGGCGGAGTTGTCGCCGCGGTCGGCGTCGGTTCCGCTGGTGGTGAGGTCGCCGGTGACGGTGTCCGTCAGCGCCTTGCGTGGGGTGAGGACGACCCGTACGACGGTGCTCTCCCCCGGCTCCAGGTCGGGCAGCGCGCACGTCCAGGCCGCGTCACAGCCGGCCGGGGGCCCGCTGTTGGGGATGCCGCCGGGGAGGCCGAGGCGCAGCCGCAGCCCCGTCGCGAGGGCGTTGCGGCCGTTGCGCACGGTGTAGGTGACGACCACTCGGCCGCCGACGTAGCCGGGGTTGGGCTGCGCGGTGACGCGCACGCCGGGCCCGGCGTCGGGTCCGGCCGGCTCCGGCGGCACGGTGGCGGGCGGCGCCGGGGTGGGCGGGGCGGTGGTCGGCGGGGCGGGAGTGGGGCTGGGCGGTGTGGGCGTCGGACTGGGCGGGGGTTCGGCCGCCTCACGCACCGGTACGACGGTGCGGGCGGTGTTGTCGCCCGGCTGCGGGTCGAGGACCGTGCCGGTGACCGACCAGTCGACGGGTGCGTCGCCCGGGGTGACACCGGTGAGGGCGACGTCCACCGGCACGGTGGTGCCGGGTGGCACCACTCCCATGTCGCACTGGAGGGTGGCGGCGGCGCAGGTGCCGCCGGGCCAGGTCGCCCCGGTGACCTGGAGGCCTGGTGGCGGGACGATGGTGAGCGTCGTGCCGGGCGAGGCCGAGGGGCCGTGGTTGACGACGTCCACACGGACGGTGGTGGAGGTTCCGACGGTCAGCTCCGGTGTGGTGCCGGGCACGCCCACCCCGAGGTCCACGGACTGCCGCACGCTGGGTTCCTTCTGCCGGCCGGGCAGCCCGGTGGTGACGGGGCTGATGTCCCCGGTCCCGATGTCCAGCAGGCTCAGCTTCTCCGGGCTGTTGCCGGGCAGCGCGGCGCGGGAGCTGAACACCAGGCCTCTGCCGTCGGCGGTCCAGGCGGCGTCACGCGGCTGGAAGGGGCCCGTGCCGGAGGTGTCCGGCAGCTCCCGGCCGCAGGCCCCGGGAATACCAGGGGATGCGGGGAGCAGCACCCGGCAGTCGTCCCCGGAGACCGAGGTGAGGAGAATGCCGTTGCGTTCGTCGGTCAGGCCGCCGCCGTTCTTGCGGTTGAAGGCCACGGAGAGCCCGTCGGGGGAGAACGCCGGGCTGTCGTCGATGACTTCGCAGCTGCCCGGGCAGATCCTGTCACTGAGGTCGGTCTGGTCGGTCAGGTCGTCGGCGAGCGCGGTCCAGACGTGTTTGTTGCCGCCGCCCCCGTCTATGACGTGGTTGCGGGTGAAGGCCAGGGTGGTGCCGTCGGAGGACCAGGTGGGCTGGGCGTCCTGGCCCTGGAGCTGACCGGCCGGCGGGGTGATCTCTCCGGTGATCGCGCCGGTGGCGACCTCGGCGACGAGGATCTTGCTGGGGCCCGCGGCCTCACCGGTGCCGCCCGGGGAGGTGCGGGTGAAGGCGAGGTACCTGCCGTCCGGGGAGAAGGCGGGATCGGTGTCCCAGTCCTGTGTGCCCCGGTCGGCGAGCGGCAGGAGCTGCGGCTTCTCGGTGCCGTCGGCGTCGACCGTCCAGATGCGTTCGATGCGCCCGTCGGGGCCGTCCTCGAAGCGGGTCACGGCGATCCGCCGGCCGTCGGGCGTGTAGGTCTGCCGCTCGGTCCACGGGTCGTACTCGGCGTCCGGCTGGAAGAGCCGGTCCCTGGTGGTGTCGGTGTCGGCCTGCGGGTCCTCCTCGAGGATCTTCACCCCTAGGTCCCGTGGGTCGGCCCCGTCCGCGCGGGCGTCCTGCAGGGTCACCACGTGCGGTCGTTCGGCGGTCACCCGTTCCACCACGACCTCTCCGCCGTCGAGCGGCCCGAGCCAGGTGGGCGAGCCGACCTCCCGGTCCTCGTTCAGCACCAGTGAGGGCTCCTGGCCGGAGTGGGCGGTGGAGCGGAACACGTGGTCGTAGTCGCCCTCGCAGGTGCAGGTGGTCTCGGGGCTCAGGAAGACCAGACCGTCACCGTCGGGCAGCCAGGCCGCCGCGTGGATGCGCCACCCGGCGTACTCCCCTCCGAGCAGCGGCCCGCCCGTGCCGGTCTCCGCGTCGGTGTACCGCAGCCGGGGCAGGCCCTCGTCCGTCGCGGTGTAGGCGATGATGTCCCGGTTCTCGTCGTCGTCGACGGGGTTCCACGCCGGTTCGGTGGCCGTTCCGTTCTCCGGGTCGGTGACCCGGGTGGCGGCGCCACCGGCCAGTGGACGCACGTAGACCTGCTGTCCGGCGAGCGGGTCCGCGTCGCTCGAGTAGGCCAGACGCCTCCGGTCGAGAGGGTCGGGAGAGACCGTGGGCCACTGCTCGTCCGCCGGGGTGTCGGTGAGCCGGACGGGCTCGCCGCCGTCGGTGCCCACCATCCACAGGTCCCGCTGGCTTCCGCCGCCCGGCGCGGCTTCCGCCGCGTCGAACACCACGGACCCTCCGTCGGGCGTGAACCTCGGGTGGGCGGCGTCCATGCCGTCGGTGAGCTTGCGGACGGAACCGTCGGCCGCCCGCAGATAGACCTGCGGGGTCTTCTCGTCGCGGAGCGCCGTGAAGACCAACTGGTCGCCGAGGGCGGCCGGCTGGGTGTCGTAGTGGGCGGGCCCTTCACCGAACAGCGGTGCGCTGGTCTCGGTGGTGGTCACCAGGCCGAGGCTCCGGTGCCGTGTACCGGCGTACGCGACACGGGTGTCGGTGGCGGCCGCCGTCGGCCGGGTCCCGGTGCCACCGTCGTCCTGCCCGGCCGCCGCGGTGACCCCGACGAGCGGGACCATCAGCAGCAGCGCCGTGCCGAGTCTGCCCAGGCGGTACCGTCCGCCGAGGCCGGCTGTTCGCATCACGGTTCCCCTCACGGTGTGGTGCGGCACCGGGAGGTGCCCCCGCCACTGTGTCCCGGGCCCGGAGCGGGCGGCAGGGCCCGGGGGCCGTATCCGGGGGAAGCGCGCCGTGTGTTTTCGGGCAGCACCCGCTTCCTCAGAGGAGCCCGTTGCGGAGCGCGTATCCCACCGCGTGGGCACGGTTGCGCAGTTGCAGCCGGGTGATGATCTCGTGCAGGACGTTCTTGACCGTGCGTTCGGAGTAGGAGGTCTTGCGGGCTATCTCCGCCGTGTCCAGTCCTTCCGACACCAGACGCAGCATGTCCGCCTCGCGGGTGGTCAGGGTGGAGAGGGACACGCCACGCGGGTCGAGGGCGGCGCGCTGGAGGCTGCCGACGTGGGTGAGCAGCGTGCCCAGCAGGTCCCCCGGCAGCACCCCCTCTCCGTTCGCCAGGGCCATGACCAGGTGCAGCAGCCGGTCCGGGTCGGCCTCGGCGCGGCGCAGCACCGCGGCCACACCGCATTCGATGACACGGGGCAGGGCTCCCGGGCCGAGGGTGCCGACGACCAGGCCGGTGCGGGTGGCGGTGTTGTGCCGCAGCCGGTGCAGCAGGGCGGCCACCTCGTCGCCGACCTGGTCCACGACCACCAGGGACACCTGGGCCCGTTCGGCGTCCGGGTCGGCGAGCAGCTGGAGTTCGGGACGCTGGCGCAGTTGCTGGACGATCCCGGCGCGCAGCACGGGGTCGCCGGCGTACACGGCCACCGTCGCCCGTTCGGCCTGCCCCGGGGAGTGGGCGCGTTGCATGGGACGAGCCTGGGCGGGCACCCGTTCGGTGGTGGAGGGACTGCTTCCCTCGATGCAGGTCATTGACTGACACCTGTCTCGTGTTCGTGGGGGCGGTGCGGTTCGGATTCGATCACCGCGGTGGTGGCGCACGCGAAACGGCGCGCCGTAACCGCCCGTCCGCAAGGGCGAGTTGCTTTCGACCGGTCGGGCATCGCGACTGCCCGGACATTGCCCTCGCGTTCATCGCCCGGCTCGCGCGCGCGCTTCTACCGTGCTGGTGTGACCTCTTCTGCGATCCCTTCCGGACCCGGCGCGCCCGGTCTCGACATCCCGCCGGTGACGGTGACGCCGGGCGACTCCGGCACCACCACCGTGACGGTCCGTAACGACGGCGACATCGTCGAGGCGTACAGCCTGGAGGTCGTCGGCGAGTGCGCCCCCTGGAGCACCGTCGAGCCCGCGCGGGTCTCGCTGTATCCGGGTACGTCCGAGACGGTGACGATCCGTCTGGATCCGCCGCGCTCACCGGAGATCCGGGCCGGCGAGAAGCCGCTGGGCGTCCGGGTGCTGCCGACCGAGCACCCCGACGCGGTGCGCGTGCTCGAAACAACCGTGCACATAGGGGAGTTCAGAGAGCTCCAGGCCGAGCTGGCCCCGCGCCGCCGACGTGGCTGGCTGCGCGGCCGTTACCGGCTCGCGGTACGCAACCAGGGCAACACGCCCGTGGGCGTGGGTGTCACCGCCGGTCAGCAGGGCGAGGAGCTGACGTTCGCCTTCAAACCGGCGAGCCCGAAGCTGGAGCCTGGCGAATCCACCGAGATCGGGGTCCGCGTCCGCACGGGAAAGCCCGCGTGGCTGGGAGCCCCGGTGGTCTGGCCGTTCACCGTGGACGTGGCCGAGGCGCGCGAGGAGTCGGAGACCCCCGACGACGAGGGCGTCGTACCGGCGCGGCTGGACGCGGAGTTCGTCCAGATTCCCGTCTTCCCGCGGTGGCTGCTGGTACTGCTGGCAGCCCTGCTCGCACTGCTCCTGGCCTGGTTCGCGCTGGTGCGCCCGGCGGTGCGCAGCGCGGCCGAGGAAGCGGCGACCCAGGCGGTGCAGCCCCGCCCGACACCCCCTGCGGGACAGGGCGACGGGACCACACCGGGGACCGGCACCGGGGGTGCGGGCGACCAGCCCGGCGGGGGCCAGGAGCCCGGCGCGCAGGCCGGGCCGGACGGGGGCGGTACGACCGGTGGCGGGGGTGGCGGCACCGGAGGCGGCCAGCAGAGTTCCGCGACCATCGACCTGCAGACGGCCACCGGCGAGACGAAGACCGGCACCTACCAGGTCCCGAAGGGGACGGTCTTCGGTGTGACGGACCTCGTCGTCGCCAACTTCCAGGGCGACGAGGGCCTGTTGACGATCAGCTTCGGCGACCGGAAGGTCACCACGATCGCGCTGGAGACCTTCCGCAACCAGGACTACCACTGGGTGACCCCCATCAAGATCCCCGAGAACGAAACGGTGACGGTCGAAGTGACCTGCGAGAAGCCGGGCACCCCGGCGAACGGCCGACGCGCTGCCGGTTGCCATGAGGTCCTCAACGTGAGCGGCCTCCTCAGCCTCACCACGCGTTGACTCAAGCCTCACGCTCTCAGCCATTGTCGATCGAACTCGGCGACAACCGGAAGGATTTGATCTTGAACCGACCGGAAATCGATAACGCCGGGCTGAAAACCCGTCAGTAACGCTGATACGAGTCTCGTCGGGCTCATTACGCCGACGCGGCATGCCGGTGTCCTCCCACAGCCCGGCCGGTTAAATGTTGTGTGCGTGCACCGGCGTTCGCGCGTGCGTCAGGAGGCGGGAGTGACGCCTCGACGGTCGGCGGGCGCTCAGGTCCAGGTGACCGCCACCACAGCCGCGGCCGCCGTGAAGGTCCCCACGGAGTAGAACGCCCAAGGACGCCTGTCACGGAGACCGGCCAGCGCCGCGGCGGCCACCAGGACGTCCAGGGCCAGCTTCACCCCCATCTTCGCTCCGTCCACAGGGAGGTCCAGTGCGCTCCGGGTCCACACGAGTCCCGCGCCGGTGACCAGCTGGACGACCGCACTGGTCACCATGTAGCCGCCGGTGACCGGGTCCTTCCCCCGCAGCTGGTAGAAGATCCCGCCCAGGAGGGCGGCGAACCCGAAGAGATGGAAGACGAGAAACACGTACTCCATGACAGTGATCCTTCCGAATGGACGGGCCCGGCTGACAGGAACCGGGCAGCTCACGTGGAGGCGACCGGGCTTCGGCCACCGGCCCGGCAGCCGGCCGAGGACTCCGGCGGAGACACGGCACGGGGGCGGGCCACCGGCTCCGGTCCGGCGCTTCCGGAACCAGACCGGGCAGCGGCTCCGTTCCTGACAGCCGCGGCCCGCGAGTCGACGAGAGCTGCGTCACACTCCGTCCGCACAGCCCGCGTCGACCTGCCGCCTCTTCAACTCGACTTCACGAGTGACGAGTTGGCGTCATGACGCAGGGTCGCCAGCCGAGAGTGATGCGCGGCGCCGGGGAGTGCGAGTAGATCCTTCGCATGACTCCACGACCAAGACGCGGAGCGCTGCCCGCCGCCACCGCGGCTCTCGCGCTCGTGCTCGGCGGCGGACTGCTGCTCCCCGCCCCGGCCTCAGCGGCCGACGACACCCCCACGACCCCGGCGTCGCCCGGGTATCCGGCCTACGACATCACCCTCGTCACCGGCGACCAGGTCCACTACACCGATCTGCCCGGCACCCAGGACGACATCACCGTGGACCCCGCCCCGGGCGCGCACGGTGGCGTGCAGGTGCAGACGTACGGCGAGAACACCTACGTCATCCCGGCCGAGGCGGCGCCCCTGATCGCCGCCGACAAGCTCGACCCCGAACTGTTCGACGTCACCCAGCTGGTCGCGATGGGCTACGACGACGCCCGTTCCGGCGGCATACCCGTGATCGCCACCGCGCCGCGCGCCGGTGACGCCGAGGCGCCGGCCGCTCCGCGGGGCGCGGCGCGCGTGCGCACGCTGGACAGCATCGCGGCCACGGCCATGAAGGCCGAGGCCGGGAAGGCCCGTGCCTTCTGGAAGGACATCGCCCCCTCTCCCCGCCCGCGCGCCTTCGACAGCTCGGCGGGCATCGGCAAGCTCTGGCTCGACGGCAAGGCCGAGGCCGCCCTCAGCGAGTCGGTCCCCCAGGTACGCGCCCCCGAGGCCTGGGCCGCGGGGTACGACGGCACCGGCGTCAAGGTAGCCGTACTCGACACCGGCATCGACGCCACACACCCCGACCTCACCGACGTGATCGCGGCGGAGAAGAGCTTCGTCCCCGGTGAGAGCACAGACGACGGGCACGGCCACGGCACCCACGTCGCCTCCACGATCGCCGGTTCCGGCGCAGCGTCCGGCGGCGCGAAGAAGGGCGTCGCACCGGGCGCCGAACTGTACATCGGCAAGGTGCTCTCCAACGCGGGTGACGGCACCGAGTCCGGCGTCATCGCGGGCATGGAGTGGGCCGCGGAGCAGGGCGTCGACATCGTGTCGATGAGCATCGGCACCGGCGGGGCGTCCGACGGCAGGGACCCGGTCTCCGCCGCGGTGGACAGGCTCTCGGCGGACGGCGGCCCGCTGTTCGTGATCGCCGCGGGCAACAACGGCGTGGCCGGGTCGATCGGTTCACCGGGCGCGGCGCCCTCCGCCCTGACCGTGGGCGCGGTGACCAAGACCGACGTACGGGCCGGCTACTCCAGCCAGGGCCCGGTTCCCGGCACCCTCGGGCTCAAGCCGGACATCGCCGCACCTGGCTCCTCGATCAGCGCGGCCGCCGCACACCCCGCTCCCGGCGCCTCGCCCTACGTGTCGATGAGCGGCACCTCGATGGCCACCCCGCACGTGGCGGGCGGCGCCGCGATCCTCCGCCAGGTCCACCCCGGCTGGGACGCCGCGCGGATCAAGAACGCGCTCATGACCAGTTCGAAGAAGCTGCCCGCGTACACGCCCCTCCAGCTGGGCACCGGCCGCCTCGACGTGGCCGCCGCGATGACCACCACCATCGAGGCCCCCGGCTCCGTACCGACGGCCACGTTCCGGTGGCCGAACGCGAACGCCGCACCGGCCGAACGCACCGTCACCTACCGCAACACCGGTGACGCCGCCGTCACCCTGGACCTGGCCCTGGACACCCAGGACGCGGGCTACTCGCTGTCCGCCTCCTCGGTCAGCGTCCCCGCCGGCGGCTCCGCGGACGTGACCCTGCGTCTCGACCCGGTGAACCTGCCCGCCGAGAAGGCGGTCTCGGGACAGGTGACCGCCACCGACCGGGCCACCGGAAAGCTCGCCGCTCACACCGGCTTCGCCCTGTACAAGGAGCCCGAGCGCTACGACTACACGGTCGAGCTGACCGGCCGGGACGGCAAGCCCGCCGACGGCACGGTGGCCCTGACCTATCCGGGCCTGTCGAGCCCGGGCCTCTTCTCGGTCTACGGGAAGACCACGCTGCGGCTGCCCCCGCGCACGTACACCGCCTTCAGCTTCCTGGACGTCGCCGGCGACAAGCCCGACGAGACCGGCACCGCCATGCTGACCGCCCCGGACGTCGTGCTCGGCGAGGGCGGCGCGACGGTACACCTCGACGCCTCGGCCACGCACCGGGTCTCCGTGGCCACCCCGCTGAAGACGGAGAACGACCAGACCGTCGTCCAGTACCGCCGCGGCGGCGCCGGCGGCGGGATCGGCTCGGCCTTCGTCATGGACCGTTCCTACGACGCCCTTTACGTGCAGCCGGTCAAGGCGGCGCCGGGCGGCACCCAGGACCTCCTGGTGCACTGGCGGCAACGGGAGAAGGCCCTCGACGCGCGAACCGGCGCCGGCCGCGAGATCCAGCTGACCAGCCAGCCCGGCACCGCCCACCACGACGGGCTCAAGGTCCTGCGGACGGTGTACGCGGGCAAGGGCGCTCCCGCCGACTACGCGCGGCTGGACGCCAAGGGCAGGGCGGTGATCGTCGAACGCGGCGGGACCGGACCGGACGAGCGCGCGAAGGCGGCGGCCGCCGCGGGCGCCGCCATGCTGATCACCGTCAACGACACGGGCGGCCGCCTGTACGAGACGTACGCCGACGCCCACGGCCTCACCCTGGCCGGCGTCCGGCAGTCGGACGGCGAGCGGCTGATACGCGAGGCGAAGACCCGGCTCGGCGTCCTGTGGGTCACCCAGGAGCGCTACCCCGACTACCAGTACGACCTGACGCTGTACCAGAAGGGCTCGATCCCCGACCACGATCTCGTCCACCGGCCCGCAGATCGCGAACTGGCCGTCAAGAACGTCCGTTTCCACGCCCCGTGGAAGCGCGGAACGGCCCCCGAGGGTGTCGGCCGTCGCGTCGTCGCCCCTGCCTGGGGCCAGGGCGTGGGCGGCCTCCAGGAGGAGGCCTACCCGGGGACCCGCACCGACTACCTCACCCCCTTGCCCGCGGAGGCCGGCAAGTGGCACGAGGAGCACCGGATCAAGCTGGCCGGCGCCACCAGCACCGACAACATGATCGAGTACCGCGTCGACAGCGGCTACCGGGCGGGCGAGCGCCACACCGACGACTGGTTCCGACCGGTCATCGCCACCCACTTCGGCACCGGCACCTGGGTGCCGGGACGCACGAGCAACGGCATCTCCTGGAACCTTCCGCCCTGGACCGGGGCGGCGGAGGGCCACTCGTCGATCTCCGTCGTGCGTGGGCGGGAGAGCGTCGAACTCCGGCAGGGCGACACCCTGCTGGCCAAGGCCGGGGGCGCCTCGGGGGCCTACAACGGCCTGCCCGCGCAGGAGCAGGCCTACAGTCTGACACTCGACGCCGACCGGACCGGTGACGGCAGATGGGACAAGTCGACGCGTACACACACCCGTTGGGACTTCCGCTCCACGGCACCGAAGCCCGGGACCCCGAGGACGGACCTCCCGCTGCTGGACGTGCGTCACCAGGTGGACACCGACCTGTACGGAGACGTCCGGGCGGGCGGGAAGGTGACCCTGGATCTTTCCTGCACCGCTTACGGGACCGGGGCGGCGGCCACATCGGCCACCCTGCAGGTGTCCTACGACGAAGGCGCCACCTGGCAGCCGGCGGCGCTCACCAGGCGCGGCGACGGCCGCTGGACGGCCACGCTGCGCACCCCGCGCACCCACGGCGGCTCGGTCTCCCTGCGTACGGCCGCGCAGGGGCCTGACGGCCTCGCCGTCAGCCAGGACGTGATCAGGGCGTTCGGCCTCACGTAGCCGTCGGCCGGACCCCCTCACGGGGCGAGCGGCTGCCGCCGGACCCCGGCGGCAGCCGCCTCTTCGCGCCACACCGAGCCGCGCGCCGCCGTCGGACGGGTTCGCCCCGGTTCATCCCGACTGTCTTCCCCGGCACTTATTTTGCATAATGCAAAAATGAGGAAGGGAAAGCAGTGAGCGGCACACACGACAGCAGGCGCGCGGCACGGGAGCACCTGATCGACCGGGGGCCCGTGATGGCACTGGCGATCCTCGTCGGGGCGGGGGCGGGGCTCGGCTCCATCGTGTTCCGCTGGTGCATCCAGTCGTTCACCCGCCTGTTCTCCGGCCATGCGGACTACGCGGCCTCCCCCGGCGACGCCAACCCCCACCTGCCATGGCTCGGCCCCTTCTTCGTACTGGTCGCACCGGTGGTCGCGGGCCTTCTCTACGGCCCCCTGGTCAACCGGTTCGCCAAGGAGGCGCGCGGACACGGCGTGCCGGAGGTGATGCTGGCGGTCGCCCAGCGCGGCGGCCGGATCAGCCCCGAGGTGGCCGTCGTCAAGACGCTCGCCTCGGCCCTCACCATCGGTTCGGGCGGCTCGGTGGGTCGCGAGGGGCCGATCGTGCAGATCGGTTCCGCGCTCGGCTCGACGCTCGGCCGCAGCGCGAAGGTGACCGAGCAGCGGATGAAGCTGCTGGTCGCGTGCGGAGCGGCCGGTGGCATCGCCGCCACGTTCAACGCACCTCTGGCCGGCGTGTTCTTCGCGATGGAGCTCATCCTGTCGGCGTTCAGCGTGGAGGCGTTCGGCGCGACCGTGCTGGCCAGCGTCACCGCGAGCGTGATCGGACGGGCCGCGTTCGGCGACGTCGCCTTCCTGAGCCTGCCCGACTTCCACGTGCAGCACCTGAGCCAGTACGCCCTGTTCGCCGCACTCGGCCTGGTGGCCGGCGCGGTGGGCGTGGGATTCTCACGCGTCCTCTACGCGATCGAGGACGCCTGCGACTGGATCTGGCGCGGCCCGGAGTGGCTTCGCCCGGCGGCCGGCGGCCTGGCTCTCGGCCTGGTCCTGCTCGCGCTCCCGCAGATGTACGGCGTGGGTTACCCGGTCCTGGAGAAGGCGGCCGAGGGCCGGTACGCGATCGGCTTCCTGCTGATCCTTCTCGCCGGGAAGATGATCGCCACGAGCCTGACCATCGGGATCGGCGGCTCCGGCGGCGTCTTCGCCCCCAGCCTGTTCATCGGCGCCATGCTGGGCGCGGCGTACGGAGCCGTCGCACACGAACTGCTCCCCGGATCGGCCGGCGCGGTCGGCGCGTACGCCCTGGTCGGCATGGGCGCGGTCTTCGCGGGCGCGGCCCGGGCACCCATCACCGCGGTCGTGATCCTCTTCGAGCTGACCGGCGAGTACTCCATCATCCTGCCCCTCATGCTCGCGATCGTGCTGGCCACGGCCACCAGCCGCCTGCTGGCGCGGGACACGGTCTACACACTGAAGCTGCGCCGTCGCGGCATCGACCTCACCGGCCCGGCCCCCGGCGCACCCCTCGGCACCCAGCCGGTCTCTTCCGTGATGGAGCCCCTGCCGTCCCCGCTGCACGCCACCGCGTCCCTGGGCGACGCCGCGGCGCTGCTCAGCCTGTCCGGGCACGGCGCCCTGCCGGTCGTCGGTGCCGACGGCGGCTACCTGGGGGTGGTGACCGCGCGGGCGGTGGCAGAGGCCATGGCCGAGCAGCCGGACGCGGCGCCCGCCGAGACGGGCGACCTCGTCGAGCAGCCACCCCGTGTCACCTCCGACGAGCAACTGGCCACCGCCCTCCACGCGCTGGTGGCATCCGCGGGCACCGGGCTGCCCGTCCTGACCCCGGACAGGGACCGGCCGGTCGGCTGGCTCAGCCACCAGAGCGCCCTGCGCGCCATCCAGGCCTCGGGCCGGGCGCCCGCTCCCGGCCTCGTACCCGCCGCTCAGCCCTGAGGCGGCGAAGTGCGCCGGCCGAGGAGGGGAACGGGGTGCGAGGTCCGGCCGCTCACCCCTGAGCCGACGGATCGGTCCAGCCCAGCGGGTGGAGTCCGGCGTCGTCCTCCAGCAGCGTGGCCGACGGCTCCCCACCCGCCTCGTTGAAGTCGGTGAGCGCCGCGATCAGAGCGGTACGCCGGCCGGGGGCAAGGCGTTCGACGATCGCCGCGATCTCCTCCCTGCGGCGCGCGGTGACGTCCTCGACGGTGCGCCTGCCCTCGTCGGTGAGCCGCAGCAGCGTCTCGCGGCGGTTGCCCGGGTTGGTCTGCCGGTCCGCGAGCCCGGCGGCGATCAGCCGGTCGACCATGCGCATCGCCGTCGACGGGGCCACCCCGAGGAGCTCGGCCAGCGCAACCAGCTTCATGTCGCCACGCGTGGAGAGCACGACCAGCATCCGGAACTGGGGCAGGGTGACCCGGTCCTCGACCTCGGCCAGCGAGCGCGCCGACACCGCGACCAGCACACGCGACGCCGTCAGTACCGCGCGCGTCACCGCGTCCACATCGTCCATGCGCTCCACCGGAGCCACCTTCCTCGGCATGGGACCTTTCTACCGTGTGGCCGGTCCGGCTCCTCCGCCGCGTGCGGCGGCACCCGGACGCGGCCCGCGACAGGGCGGAGCGGGAGGGGCGTCGCCGCAGGGGCCGGCCCCCGACGGGGAGACGCACGGCGACGCCTCCGGCCCGCGACGGGGCAGACGCCGCGGAGGGGCAACCGGTCGGTTCCTGGGCGCCGACGGGCAGGGCCACTCCCGGGGCCGCGATGCCGGGGCGGCGAGGCAGGCGCCCACCCACCCCTTCTTTAGACTGTGCAAACATTGCACTGACTAATTGATGAACATCTACAGCTGTCACTCGATCGAGTCTCAGCGCGCCCGAGGAGGCGACGCGATGATGTCGGCAGATCCGGCCCGGAACCGCCGCGAGCCACCGCACGGCTCCCGGCAGTGCCTCACCCGGCTCCCACCGGCACTGTTCCGGGCGGGACTCGGGCCTCTCTTCGGCAGGCGGGTACTCCTGCTGCACGAGGGCGCCCGAGGGGACGAACCCGGCCGGCGGGTGGTACTCGACGTCATCGAACACGACCCGGACGAGGGGCACTGGACCGTCGCCTCCCCCTCCGGCCCCGAGGCGACCTGGTACCGGGACATCCGCGCGACCCCCAAGACCACGATCCAGGCCGGCAACCACCACATCGCCGTCACCGCGCACTTCCCCGAGCCGGACGAGGGCGGCGAGATCATGGCCCGCCACGCGGCTGCGCACCCCCGTGCCGCCCGCCGCCTGTGCGCCCTCGGGGGCTTCGACGCCGACGGCAGCACCCACGGCTACCGGCTCATCGGCGGCCTGATCCCGTTCGTCCGGCTCGTCGCGGAGCC
This sequence comes from Streptomyces sp. NPDC059166, assembly GCF_042755185.1. Taxonomy (NCBI): domain Bacteria; kingdom Bacillati; phylum Actinomycetota; class Actinomycetes; order Kitasatosporales; family Streptomycetaceae; genus Streptomyces; species Streptomyces sp. NPDC059166. Next base: position 83,522 of record NZ_JBHZCI010000032.1, read on the forward strand.
CGTCCGGCGACTGCCCTGAATCCGGGACGGCGCGTGACGCGGCCTCCGTGGACGGAACACCTGGGCCGGTGGCGGCCGGTCGCCACATGGCGACCGGTGCGCGGCCGCCCCGGCTTCCGCCGGCCGCCACGGGCCGCGGAGCGTCCGTCCGTTCGGTCCCGCGTTCCGCCGGTGACGACGGAGCCCGGCCGCCTCCCGGGACGGAACTCACGGCCGGGGGGATGCGCACCACGGCACGGGAGTGCGATCGTGCCGCGTGGACGACGAGGCAGGCCGGCGCCGCCGGAGACGACGAGGCGGCGCCGGCGATCGGCAGGAGAGGTGCGGATGAGCTCGCAGTACGGCGACTACCAGATGGAGATCTACCTCGACGGTCTGCGCGGGGTGACACCCTCGCTGCCGATGGACTACGCGGGATGGGAGGAACGCGCCCGCGCCGCCCTCAGCCCATCGGTGTGGTCCTACGTCGCCGGCGGCGCCGGTGACGAGCACACCCAGCGGGAGAACGCCCGCGTCTTCGAACGGTACGGCCTGATGCCCCGCATGATGGTCGGCGCGACCCGGCGCGACCTCTCCGTGGACCTGTTCGGGCTGAGTCTCCCCTCCCCGCTGTTCATGGCTCCTGTCGGCGTGGTCGGGCTGTGCGCGCAGGACGGCCACGGGGATCTCGCCACCGCGCGGGCCGCGGCACGCACCGGCGTGCCGATGGTGGCCTCCACCCTGTCCGTGGACCCCATGGAGGACGTCGCCGCCGAGTTCGGGGGCACGCCGGGCTTCTTCCAGCTGTACACGCCGACCGACCGCGACCTCGCCGCGTCGCTCGTCGCACGGGCCGAGGCCGCCGGCTTCAAGGGCGTCGTCGTCACCCTGGACACCTGGGTGACGGGCTGGCGCCCGCGCGACCTGTCGACGTCCAACTTCCCGCAGCTGCGCGGCCACTGCCTGGCGAACTACACCTCCGACCCGCGCTTCGAGACCCTGGTGTCCACCGGTACCAAGGACGTCGTCAGCACCTTCGCCGGGGTCTTCGGCAACCCGCTCACCTGGGACGACCTGCCCTGGCTGCGCTCCCTGACGGACCTGCCGCTGATCCTCAAGGGCATCTGCCACCCGGAGGACGTACGCCGGGCCAAGGACGGAGGCGTGGACGGCGTCTACTGCTCGACCCACGGCGGCCGCCAGGCCAACGGCGGACTCACCTCCCTGGAGGCGCTGCCCGGCGTCGTCGAGGCCGCGGACGGACTGCCGGTGCTCTTCGACTCCGGGATCCGCTCCGGCGCGGACATCGTCAAGGCTCTCGCCCTCGGCGCGACCGCGGTGGGTGTGGGGCGCCCCTACGTCTACGGGCTCGCGCTCGGCGGCGAGGACGGCCTCGTACACGTCCTCCGCTCGCTGCTCGCCGAGACGGACCTCATCATGGCCGTCGACGGCTACCCGGGCCTCGCCGACCTCACCCCGCGGTCGCTCGTCACACGGCCCGGGATGTGACCTGGGGAGGGTTTCCCGGTGCGTCCGGCGGGCGGACGGGGTGACGGACGCGTCCGGGGGGCCGCGGGTCGCGGCACCCCGGCCGGCTCACCGTGGGCGCGGGCGCGTCCACGGTGAGCCGGCCGAGTCAGCGGCGTCGCTGGTCCGCCCGCAGTTCGAAGTCGCCGTAGCTGTTGTCGACCGGGTTGACCGTGACCCCGGGGGCGACGATCTCGTCGACGGCGTCGAGCACATCGGCGGACAGCGTGACGTCCGCGGCGGGCAGGAACGCCTCCAGCTGCTCCATGGTGCGCGGCCCGATGATCGCGGAGGTGACACCGGGGTGGTTGATCACGAACGCTACGGCCAGCTCGATCAGGGAGAGTCCGGCCTTCTCGGCCAGTACGGCGAGCTGTTCGACCGCGTCGAGCTTGCGCAGGTTGGCCGGGGTGTTCATGTCGAACCGGGCCTGAGGCCGGGCAGCGGAGGCCGGGCCCCCGGTGGCGTCCTTGCGGTACCGGCCCGACAGCCAGCCGCCGGAGAGCGGGCTGTAGGTGAGGGTGCCCATGCCGTGGCGCCGCACGGTGGGCAGGACGTCCTCCTCGATGCCGCGCACGAGGATCGAGTACGGCGGCTGCTCGGTCACGAACCGTTCCAGATTCCGGTCCCGGGATGTCCACTGGGCCTCGGCGATCTGCGAGCCGGAGTACGAGGAGGAGCCGATGTAGCGCACCTTGCCCTGACGCACGAGGTCGGTGAGCGCGCCGAGGGTCTCGGACACGTCCGTGTCGGGGCTCGGGCGGTGGACCTGGTAGAGGTCGATGTGGTCGGTGTCCAGGCGTCGGAGGGAGTCCTCGACGGCCCGCATGATCCAGCGGCGTGAACCGCCACGCCGGTTGGGGTCGTCCTGGTCCATCGGCATGAAGAACTTCGTCGCCAGGAAGACGTCGTCGCGGCGCCCCCGGAGCGCCTTGCCGACGATCTCCTCCGAGACACCGGCGGAGTACACGTCGGCGGTGTCGACGAAGTTGACGCCGGCGTCCAGGGCGCGGTGGATGATGCGGACCGAGTCCGCCTCGTCCTCGTTGCCCCAGGGGCCGAACATCATCGCGCCCAGGGCCAGGGGGCTGACCTGTACGCCGGTGCGGCCGAGCGGTCGGTACTGCATGAAGCTGTTCTCCCTCGGGATGCTGTGCTGTGAGCTCGGAATGCCGTGCTGTGAGGTGGTCAGTCGTCCGCCGTGCGGGCCCCGGCCCCGGCACCCTCCCAGCTCGCCAGGAGGCGCAGTGCCTCCCACTCCGGCGAGTCCGGTTCAGGGGTGTAGAAGTTCAGGCGCAGGCCGGGATCGGCCGGCAGGTCCATGGCCTCGTAGGGAAGCGCGAGATCGCCGACGAGTGGGTGATGGAGGTTCTTGACGCCGGAACGGTGGAACTTGACGTCGTGGCGGGCCCAGCGGCGGGTGAAGTCGTCACTGCGTGTGATCAGCTCGCCGATCAGATCGGTCAGGGCCTTGTCGTGCGGCGAGCGGCCCGACTCGGTGCGCAGGAAGGCGACGGCGTCGTTCGCCCCTCTGTCCCAGTCCGCCCAGAACTCCTTGCTCGCCGGGTCCAGGAACATGAAGCGGGCGCTGTTGACCGGCCCGCGCTGAGCGAACAGCGGTGAGTCGTACACCGGTGCGTACAGGGCCCTGCCCAGGGTGTTGGCGGCCAGGATATCGAAGCGGGCGTTGCGCACGTAGGCGGGCACGTCGGTCATGGAGTCCAGGAGCCGCATGATCGTCGGCCGCACCCGTGACGAGGCGGACGCGGGCCGCCGTCCGGACGGTGTCGCCGCGCGGGCCAGGTCGTACAGGTGGGTGCGCTCGGCCTCGTCGAGTTGCAGGGCGTGCGCGAGCGCTTCGAGCACCGAGTCCGAGGCGCCGGAGAGATTGCCGCGCTCGAGACGGATGTAGTAGTCGACGCTCATGCCGGCCAGGAGGGCCACCTCCTCCCGGCGCAGCCCCGCCACTCGGCGCTGCCTGCCGCCGTGGACCGGCAGCCCGGCCTCCTGCGGGGTGAGCCGGGCACGCCGGGTGCTCAGGAACTCGCGCGCCTCGGCCGCCACGTCCTTCCTCATGCCGCCGGCCGTATCCGGAGCAGGGCTGGGCCGCCCGTACGCCCGGGCCACCGGGCTGTTCCTGACATCTGGAGCCCCTTCACGGCGGCCTCCTCTCGATCCGTCCACGGCCGTGCCGACCCCTCCACGGTAGGTCTGCCCGGGTGGACCTGCGAGGTACTGCTGGTACCTGGAAGAGCGGTGACTCCCACCACCCCGCCGGTGTGGCGTTACCTGGGAGGGGCCGGAGACGGACGAGACCCGGGCGCGGCCGGGACCGGACCCGCCACCCGGCCGCCCCGGGCCCCGTGCAACCCGTGCAACCCGTGCAACCCGTAAGGCTCCGCACAAGGAAAGGCCCCTGTGATGCAGACCCTCACCCTCAACAACGGCGTCGAGATGCCCGCTCTCGGACTCGGTGTCTTCCAGACCCCGCCCGACGAGACCCGCGCCGCCGTCACCGCCGCCCTCGAACTCGGCTACCGGCACATCGACACGGCCGCCGCCTACGGCAACGAACGCGAGGTCGGCCAGGCGCTCCGCGACTCGGGCGTGCCGCGTGAGGAGGTCTTCGTCGAGACCAAGATCTGGATCAGCGACTACGGCTACGACGAGACCCTGCACGGCTTCGAGAAGAGCGCCGCCAAACTCGGGGTGGACCGGATCGACCTGCTCATCCTGCACCAGGCCCTTCCGTCCGACTTCGACAGGACGCTCGCCGCCTACCGGGCCCTGGAGAAGCTCCTGGCCGACGGCAAGGTCCGCGCCATCGGCGTCAGCAACTTCATGGTCGACCACCTGACCGCCCTGCTCGACGCCACCACGGTCGTCCCCGCCGTCAACCAGCTGGAGATCCACCCGTACTTCCAGCAGCGCGACGTCCTCGGCTTCGACGACCGCCACGGAATCCTCGACCAGGCGTGGTCGCCGATCGGCGGCATCACCTTCTACCCGGGCTACGGCGAGCACCGCAGGAGCGTCCTGGAGGACGAGGCCGTCACCCGGATCGCCGAGGCGCACGGCAAGAGCCCGGCCCAGGTACTCCTGCGCTGGGGGCTCCAGCAAGGCCGTTCGGTCATCCCCAAGTCGACCAAGCGGCACCGCATCGCCGAGAACATCGACGTCTTCGACTTCGACCTCGGCGCCGAGGAGCTGAAGGCCCTGGACGCCCTGGAGACCGGCCGCCGCGGCGGCCCCGAGCCCGAGGCCGTCACCCTCGCCGACTTCGGCCGTGCCATCCCCGAGGCCTGACGTACAGGGCCGGGTGACGCCGGCGGGGTCCGCGCCGGCGTCACCCTGCGCGGCGCGGACTACCCCGGCGAGTACGCCGGAGTGGACGCCGCCCACCGGGAGGAGCACGGCGGTGCACCGGCACCGTCGAACGCGTACCGACCGAGCGGGCCCGCGCCTCCGCCCTTCGCCTCGAACCCCCTGGACCAACCCCCCGCACCCCCGCCCGACGTCTCCGAGGAGCACCACCCGTGCGAGCCACCCTGATGTACGCCGCCCACGACGTCCGCGTCGAGGACGTCGCCGACCCGAAGATCCAGCAGCCCACCGACGCGGTGGTGCGGATCCTGCTGTCCTGTGTGTGCGGCAGCGACCTGTGGCCCTACAAGTCGCTGGAGCACACCGACACGCCCCGCCACATGGGGCACGAGTTCCTCGGCGTCGTCGAGGAGACCGGCACGGACGTGCGCACCCTGAAGGCCGGGGACGTGGTCGTCGCCCCGTTCGTCTGGGCCGACAACACCTGTGCCTACTGCCGCGAGGGGCTGCAGACGTCCTGCCCGCACGGCGGGCAGTGGGGTGTCGACGGCGTGGACGGCGGACAGGGCCAGGCAGCCCGCGTCCCGTTCGCCGACGGCACGCTGGTGAGGCTGCCCGTCGCGGAGGACTCCGCCCTGCTGCCGGACCTGCTCACTCTCTCCGACGTCCTGTGCACCGGCTACCACGCGGCTCGCACCGCCGGCGTCGGCCGCGGTGACAGCGTCACGGTCATCGGGGACGGCGCGGTCGGCCTGTCCGCCGTGATCTCCGCCAGGCTTCTCGGCGCCGAGCAGATCGTCCTCATGGGCCGCCACCGGTCCCGTACCGACCTCGGCCGGGAGTTCGGCGCCACCGACGTCGTCGCCGAACGCGGCGACGAGGGCGTCGCCCGGATCCGGGAGCTGACCGGTGGCCAGGGCACCCGCAAGGTCCTGGAATGCGTGGGGCTGAAGGACGCGCTCGTGCAGGGCTTCGGCGTGGTCCGCGACGGCGGGACCGTCAGCCGGGTGGGCGCGCCGCAGTTCACCGATGTGCCCTTCGGCTTCGGTGATTTCATGCGCAACATCACCCTCACCGGCGGTGTCGCCCCGGCACGCGCGTACATCGAGGAACTGATGCCCCACGTCCTCGACGGCTCGATCCGGCCCGGCCGCGTCTTCGACCGCACCGTCTCACTGGAGGACATCGCCGACGGCTACCGGGCCATGAACGACCGCGAGGCCCTGAAGACGCTGGTGCGCCCGTAGTCGCTCATGACAGCCTGCGGAATCCGTCGCCCCCGGCCCGGCTCGGGACCGGGCAGTCCGCGCAGCGTCGCGGGGATGCGGGCGGCCCCTCTGCGTCCCCATCCGCCCCCGCCGCCCCGAGGGCACGAGTCCGGCCGCGACGCCGCCGCGGCACCTCCGCCCCAACCGCCCGGGGTTCCAGGGGTCGCGCGTGACGCCGGACGCGTCGTCGGCCTTGAGGCACGCGGGAGCGCAGGTCTCCACCGGGGCCGCACTTCCACGGGGGAGCGCCGCTCCCTGAGCCCGGCCGGGTCGCGGCCCCGCCGGCTTCCCGTCGACGGGCCTCAGCGCGGCGGTTCGAGGAGTCCCTCGGCCACACGGCGGGCCTTGGCCGCGGCGTCCTCGTCTCCGCAGCGCAGCGCGGTGTTCGCGGCGAGCAGGACCGCGTCGAGCTGGAAGGCCGCCAGATCGACGTCGAGTTCGGCGATCTCCGCTGCCTCGACGGCGTGCCGCAACTCATCGGCCAGGAGCCCGCGCCAGCTGCGCTGCCCGTCGAACAGGGCGTCATGGACTCGTCCCGGGCGGCCGTCGAAAGCTGCCTGGTTCGCCGCCCAGAAGCACCCTCCCGGGAACAGGGGGGTCGTCGCGTACGCGAGCCAGGACTCGACCAGAGCGCGCAGGCGTGCCGCTCCCTCGGGGGCGGAGAGCGCGGGGCGCACCACGGCGTCGGCGAACACGCCGCGCGCGCACTCGGCCGTGGCGACCTGAAGGTTCTCCTTCGTTCCGAAGAGGGTCTGCACGCCGCTCTTGCTGATCTTCAGGTCGCCGGCGAGCCTGCCGAGGCTGAGCCCGTCCAGACCCTCCAGCGACGCGACGTCGACAGCATGGCGAAGGATGGCTCGCCGTGACCGGGCCCCACGCAGCAGCCGCCGGTCCGAAGTCCCCTGTTCCGCTGAACTCATGCCCGCATCCTGCCAGACCCCGTTGCGAAACCATACGTACGGTCGTACGTTTATGTCATGGATGCCCACCGCATGCTGGAGCTGGCGCAAGCGCTGGCGGCCGCAAAGAGTCGTCAGGACGTGCCCGCGGCCATGAGTCTCTGCCACCCGGACATGACGCTGGAGGCCCCGCCCTTCGGGACCACAGCCCGTGGACCGGCCGCGAACGAGCGGGCGCTGACCCGGTTCTTCGCCTCCTTTCCCGACTACGCCGTCACCCTCGACGGCCACGCGGCCGGCGACGACACCCTGATCTGCTGGGGGACGGTGAAGATGACGATGACCGGCGACCGGTTCGGCGTGACACCCGGCGGCCGACGCGCCGAACTGCCGGTGTTCATCCAGTTCTCGTTCAAGGACGACCTGATCGCGGGCGAACGCTTCAGCTTCGACCTGTCCGAACTCTGCGCCCAGTCGGACGTCTCCACGGACGCGGTCCGGCGGACACTGTTCGGCGGCCTCGCACGAGCGAGGCGATGAGCGATGGCGGCAGACCTCCGCACGAAGGCCGTCGACGAGATCCGGATGACCCATCTCTTCGACATGGTCGCCGACCTGGACCCGCGCCTCGACTTCGGCGCCGGACCGCTGGGACGCCGCGTCCTGTTCGGTGCCGCAGGAGGGACGTTCGACGGGCCGCGCCTGCGGGGAACGGTGGTGCCGGGAGGAGGCGACTGGGCACTGTTCCGCCCGGACGGCGTCATGGCGCTGGACGTCCGGCTCACCCTGCGCACCGACGACGGCGAGCTGCTGTACATGACATACGGCGGGCGCTGGGTCATCCCGCCTGAGCTCAAGGCGGACATGACCGACCCCGTGAAGCGGCACCGGATCGGCCCGGCGCACTACTACTTCCGCACCAACCCGCTCTTCGAGACGGGCTCCGAGCGCTACGCCTGGCTGAACGACATCGTCTGCGTCGGCTCTGGATACCTGGTCGACGGCGGCATCGCCTACAGCATCTCGCAGGTCATGTGAGCGCCGGGCTCCGCCCCTGACGCCGGCGCCGGGGCGGAGCCGAGAGCCCGTCACCTGCGGGCGAGGCATGGACGTATGGCACCTCCACCCGCAGCGGCACCCGACCGGAGCACCGTCGCCGACACGCCGACACCCGGTTCCCCGAGGCCGAAGCCCTGCCGCCGGGGGGAGCTCGACGAGCGGATCACCCGTCCCTCCGCGGCCACCTCCCCGAAGGCAGCATGGGCCGGTCCTGCCCCGAACTCCCCGGAGCCACTCCCCTGTCCCCCGACGCTCGCGGTCTCAACCGAGCGGCGGACCGACGGATTTCATCGGGTGCCCGACGGTTCGGGCGACCAGTCGGGACTCCGGCCGAGAAGGGCCAAGGTCTCCGTCAGCGGTGTCGCCCGTCCGGGCGTCGGCCGGACCGGGGCGAAGAAGCCGTCGCGCCCACGCGTCTGCTCGCCGGTCGGCACCCGGCGCGCCACCTGCAGAGCCGACTCCCAGACGGTGCTCGGGAGTTGAACCTCCACGGCCAGGGTGCGCGCGAGGTCCCAGGCGTGCACCGCGAGGTCGAGGAAGTGGAACGAAACGGCCACTCGGCCCGGGAGGGCGAGCCCCAGTTCGGGCAGCACGAACTCCCGGTCACCACCGCCCGCTTCGGCGAACGGCACCACGGTCGCCGCCACGGACTCCGCGTAGGCGCGCACCGGATCGGCGGTGATGTCCGGCACCCGCCACCGTGCGGGCAGCCCGCCCTCTCCCCGCGCCGCCGCCGCGAAGCCGTGGTTCTGCGCGGTCATGTGACCGAGGAGATCGAGCAGGTTCCAGCCGGCGCACGGTGTCGGCCGATCCCAGATCCCCTTCCCGTCAGCGTCGCCGGCTGCGGCGACGGCCGCGCCTCGCACGAGACGTAACGTCTCCAGCGCGGTAAGGCGGTCCAGCTCCACGAAGTTCGTCACGCGTCCTCCAGGCGTACGGGGCCCTGCGGCCAGGGGGTCGTACCGGCGAGCAGGGCTCGGGCCCTGCCCCACACGGCGTCCGGATCGAAGTCCTCGGCCTCCCAGACGGCGGCCCGCATCGTGCCGCGCCCCCGGTGGGCCCGGACGACGGCGATGTGGTCGGGGCGTCCCACGAACTCGTCGAGCGCGGCCGCATCGCGCCACACGCTCACCGAGCCGGAGCGCCTGCCCGCCACCTCGGCCCACAGCCACATGCCGAGCGCACCCGGCGTCCGGGACCAGGTGCGGCGAAGACGCAGACCCGCGAGAGCGATCACGCCCGCCTGCGGATGGCTCGTCGTGGTGAAGTCGGTCACGCTCACAACGACGGGGCACAGGGCCAGCGGTACGGGGCCGGAGCGCCAGCGGGTGCGCAGCAGCCGGGATCTGACGGGGCGAGTTGTCATGGCGAAGAGCATAAAACTAAACGACCGGTCGTGCTATTACTTTCGTGCGCGCGGTGAGGGCAATCGGGCCCGGACGAGACTTCCAGGGTCGTGGCACCGGGGCCGGGGGACGACCACTGGGACCTACCGTTCGGTGAGCGCCGGGAGGCAACGTTCCGCCACCCGGCCCCAGGACCCCGAACTCGTACGTCTCAGGACCCCGCTCGCTCTGGACGGCGACGACGCCTTCAGCCCGCTGCCGCGTTTCGAGCGGACCCGTCGGAGCCTGAACGCGACCTGGCCGGCGGGGCGTCCCCCGAGGGCGCCGACGCGGCGCTCGCGCACGTGATGACCACGGCGGCGCAGATGGGATACGCCGTCTCCCGCGAGGCGTACGCGCGGGACACGGGGATCCCGCTGCCCGAACTCGGCGACCGGACGGCCCGGGCATACGCCCGCACGGTCGCGGAGCTCTCGGCGACGGAGCCGGGACCCGATGCGGAACGCGGCCTGGACCACTGCGCGGAACGCGGCGCGGAATCCGCGCGGGCGCGCGATCCCCCGCCCAGGAGGCGCGGGCGGACGGGCCCTCCACCGAGGATCCTGCCGCCGGAACACCGCGACCGGGCGCGGTCGTCGACGGCGCCCGAGGCTCGGACCGAGCGCCCTGCCCCGCATCCGTTGCGCCGGACACGTCGGCCACGGCTACCACGGCTGTGGACTCCGCCACGAGGACGGAGTCCACAGCCGGCCACACGTCGTACGAACGTCAGCCGCTGACCGTGATGTTCGAGCTACCACTGCTCTGATAGCCCTCGGTAGCCATGATCATGTAGTACTTGAACTGGCCCATGTTCATGCCCACGCGCGACCAGGCGTCGAAGTGGTTGCCGGTGGTGATGGTGCCGGAGCCGCTGGTCACCTTCGACTGCCGGACGCTCCAGTACTGCTGGAAGGTCTTGGTGCCTTCCACCGAGGGGGCGTTGGTCCGGGTCGTCTGGTAGATGTCGTACGTGCCGCCGTCGCTGGAGACGGTCCCCCTGTGGGTACCGGTGGGCCGGTAGCTGCCCCAGTTGTCGACGATGTAGTACTCCACCAGCGGGTTGGAGGTCCAGCCGTAGAGGCACCCGTAGCCGTTGCCCGACGGGTTGAAGTAGCCGTTGTAGCGGACCGTCCTGCGTCCGCCGGTGCTCCACCCCTTGCCCGCGACGAAGTTGCCGCAGTTGGACCACTGGGTGCTGTAGCTGCCGCCCCCGTTGAGCGTCATGGAGACGGAACCGCCGCCGTCGGTCCAGAACGAGTAGTACATGCCGTCGGTACCGGTCTGGTTGCTGGTGATGGTGGTGGCGGCGTGGGCGGTCCCGGGCAACAGCAGCCCGGACGCCGCGGCGAGGCCGACGGCACCCGCGCCGCCGAGGAAGCCGCGTCGGCTGAGGCCAGGGGGAACCGGGTTCCGCCGAATCCGGTCGTACTGCGCGCCGTCGTGCTGCATACCGTCCTGATGCATGCGTCCTCCCGATGAACGCCGGTGGGGGCCGGGCAGCTTGTGCCGCCCGCGGCCTTGCATGGAAACGGCGGGGGTCGCCCGTCGTCGGACCGCTACAGCCGATCGCCGTCGCCGGCACATCACGCGAGGGGAACGGCGATCTCCTGCCGTGCGGTTGCCACAGTTTTCGTAGAGCGCCATGACCCTGTCAACAGTTTCGACAGACTTTCGGAAACATCACCCACCCGGGAAGCGCACGGATCCGGAACGTTTCCGCTGCTCAGTGCAGTTCTCGCGAGTTCTCCCACCGGTCGCTTCGCGCGAACACTGAAGCGTGGAGCACCTACCCGCTCACAGTCTTCGAAACTTTCGATACACGAGCGGCGCGTCGGCACCGGCACACCGCCGATGCCATCGTCAGCCACCCGCCGCACAGGGAGCGGGTGCCGACGGGTGCTCCACTCGGCGTCCCCGTGTGCAGACAGATCATCTCGCCCGTCGTGGCCGGAACACATCCACAGGATCCACCTGGAAGCGGGAGGAGTCCCGGCCGTCGCACGGCCCGGTCCGGCCTCCGCCTCGACGCAGTCGGGAACGGCGCCGCCAACGGCACCCGGAGACACAGCGGTCGGGCCCATGCCCAGCGGCGAAAGGTCACCACAGCCTCGAGTCGTAGGCGGCACTCACTTGCGGAGCAGGTCGAGGTGGGCTCGGCCGAACGACTACCCCCTGTGCGTGGCGGGTCCGCCGTCGACGAATGCAGGACCCTGACCGAGTGGCGTCGCCGTAGCCGTGCCGCGCAAGAGTTCATCCGTCCCGGATCCTGTCGATCCATTGATCGGAGTTGCCCCTGACGGCCCTTCAGCATCTCGGCAGTGCATTGCACCTGTTCGGGCGTTCGAGCGAGGGTGTCAAGGGACAGTAGGAATTCCCCGCTCGCGGACAGTTGATCTCCCCACTGGTGGACGCTGAAAGTCCCCGGTGGGCAGTCGATCTCCCCGCTTGTGGGTCAGCCGAGGGGGACGATGCCTCGGCCGGTAGTGGCCTCGGAAAGGCGGTGGCTGTCGCCCTGCGTGACGACGACGTGGGCGTGATGCAGGAGCCGGTCGACGGTCGCGGTGGCGAGGGTCTTGGGCATGATCTCGTCGAATCCCGACGGATGAAGATTGCTGCTGACGGCCAGACTCCGCCGTTCGTAAGCAGCATCGACCAGACGGTAGAAGCCCTCGGCTGCGTCCGGCGAGACGGGCAGGAGCCCGATGTCGTCAACGATGATCAAGTCGGTCCGGGTGATCCGACTTATGGCCTTCGAGACGGAGTCGTCGACGCGGTGACGGCGGATCAGAGCTCCGAGATCCTCGATGGTGAACCAGGCGACCGTCATCCCGGCGTCGACGGCCAACTGGCCGAGTGCCTCGCTGAAGTGCGACTTCCCCGTCCCCGAGGGGCCGACGACGCAGAGATTCTCGCGCCGGCCGACCCATTCCAGGGTCCGCAGCGCGGACTGTGTCGGGACCGGGATCGAGGACGCCTCCTCGTTCCAGATGTGGAAAGTCTTGCCGGTCGGGAAGGCAGCGCGAGTGCGGCGGGTGCGGAGGTTGGCCGCGTCGCGGCCGGCGGCCTCTTCCGCCAGCAGGGCCCGGACGGTCTCGGCGGGATCCCAGCGTTGGGCCTTCGCGGTGGGGATGATCTCCGTCATCGCCCGGCGGATGTGCGGCAGCTTCAGTCGCCGGGTCAGCGCGATCGCCTCGTCGAACGCGGCGCCGGACGTAGCGGCGACCGTCGAAGCGGGTGCTTGCATGCGGGGCAGCGTCGCGGCGGGTTGGGCAGGGTTGTCGTTCATGAAAGTGCTCTTTCCAGGTCGGGGCCGGTGCGGGATGCCCGTCGGCCAGGTGATGGTGGTGCTGTCATGGGGGGTCGGATAGGTTGCCCGGATGACTGACACGGACCCCCTGGTGCCTGTCCTCGCCGGACTCGTCGTCGATGTCGTCTGGTTCCTCGACAGCTGCGAGGACGACGAGGTCGACCCCGACTCCGCGGTGAAGATGATGGAGAGCGTCGCCTGGGTGCTGGGGCGGCTGCCGCAGGACCAGCGCGACCGGTTCCTGAGCGTCCTCGCAGACCTGGCCGAGACCGAGCAGGACTCGGGGCGGCGGGAGTTCTTGGAGGCATTCCCGTTCTCCTGCGGCCTGGTCGACGAGGAACCTGAGGGCTCAGGTCGAGCCGAAGCCTGACCAGGCGGAGGTACCCGGCTGCAGGCTGTGGGTCTCGCTGCGGCGGATCGGCTCGGAGTGGTCGTGCTCACCCTGGTGGTCCAGGATCGACAGCAGGTCGCCCTCGGCAAACCGTCCGACCGTCGCGGCTGTGCCGAGCGCGCGGTCGACGTCGGCGGTGCCGTAGAGCTTGGCGAGCGCGACCGCGTCGGTCATCTTCGCCCTGATCCGGCGGACACCGGTCGCCGCGGCCTCGACCAGCCAGGCCGCCGCCCCGGGTCCGATCGCCAGGAACTGGGCCTCGGCCGGGTTCGTCGGCTTCGGCGTGTGTCGGCGTACGGACTTTCCTGGCTCTGGCAAGATTTTCGTAGGCGAAGATCATCTCGGTGGCACGGTCGGCCGGTCCGCATGGTGGGCAGCCTGTGACTGTGCTCTGTTGAACT
>NZ_JBHZCI010000033.1:0-97052 GCF_042755185.1 Streptomyces sp. NPDC059166
CCGTTTCACCGGGGCCCTCCGGGCGCTTCCCTTCGTTCTTGCGTTTCCGACTCTATCAGACTCTTTCGTGTCCGATTCCCGGCCGAAGCGGGTTCATACTGTTTCGCTTTCCAGTTCTTCGCTTTCGCGTTTCCCTTTCCGGCGAGTCCGACTCTATCAGATCCTTTCGGGCCTGATTCCCAGTCAGCGGGGTTCGCCATCCGGGCCGTTGGGCCCTTCCGACGAGTGAGACTTTAGCGGAATCCCCGGCCCCGACGCTAATCGGGGTTTCCTTCGAACGCTGATTCCTCATTTCGCACGTGCGCACGTAAAAGCAGGCGACAGATGTCGCTTGTTTCGAGTGGTTACTGCGGAATGGCTGTCCGGGGACCGACCGGAGTCGGCGCTCACGTCGGACAACTCGGAGAACACTACGGATCCCGGTGGGGCGTGTCAACCCCCCTCCGCGAGGACCGGGCGGGTGCGCTGCCCGCCTCGTGGACGGGGTGTCAGCGGCGGCCTCCGGGCCACTGCCGTGAGCTGCGCGGCGGTGGCCCGGACTGCGTGGGCGCGCGGCGCGGGACCGGTGCCCGGCTCGGCGCGCGACGGCTCAGCCGTTACCTGTGGCCAGCTCGCGGCTTCGGTCCCGGGCTGCTTCGAGGGCGGCGATGAGCGCGGCTCGTACACCGTGGTTCTCGAGCTCACGGATCGCGCTGATGGTCGTGCCGGCCGGACTGGTCACGGCCTCGCGGAGCTTCACCGGGTGTTCGCCGCTGTCGCGGAGCATGACCGCGGCGCCGATGGCCGCCTGGACGATCAGGTCGTGGGCCTGGGCCCTGGGCAGGCCGAGCAGGATGCCCGCGTCGGTCATCGCCTCGACGAGGAAGTAGAAGTAGGCGGGGCCTGATCCCGAGAGCGCGGTGGCCGCGTCCTGCTGGGACTCGGGCACCCGCAGGGTCTTGCCGACCCCGCCGAAGATCGATTCGGCGTGGCCGAGGTGCTCGGCGGTCGCGTGGCTGCCGGCGCTGATGACCGACATCCCCTCGTCCACCAGGACGGGGGTGTTCGGCATGACCCGCACGACGGGGGTTCCGTCGGCGAGGCTGTCCTCGATGAAGCCGGTCGTGATGCCCGCGGCGGCACTGATGACCAGGCGGTCGGGGGTGACGTGGGGGGCGAGCTCCGCGAGCAGCGTGCCCATGTCCTGCGGCTTGACCGCCAGGATCAGGATGTCGGCGCTCTTGGCGGCCTCGGCGTTGGTGACCGCCTCGACTCCGTAGCGGTTGCGGAGCTTCTCGGCCCGGTCGGGACGGCGGGTCGTCACCAGCAGGTCGGCGGGCCGCCAGCCGGCCCGGATCATCCCGCTGAGCAGGGCTTCGCCGATCTTTCCCGTACCGAGGACTGCGACTGTCTGGGGCATGCGGTTCATCCTCCGGGGCGGTGCGGGGCACTGGTCGTGGGCGCCATCCTCGCACCGTGGCGTCAGGTGGTGCGGCGGCGGAGGGTGACCGCGCCCAGGCACAGGACGAGCAGGGCGCAGCCGGCGACGATCAGGATGTCGCGGTAGAAGTCGGCCGTGACGTCGGTGTGGGTGAGGACCTGGTTCATCCCGTCGACGGCGTACGACATCGGCAGGACGTCCGAGACGGCTTCCAGGACGGGGTGCATCCGGTCGCGGGGTACGAACAGACCGCACAGCAGCAGCTGCGGGAAGATCACGGCCGGCATGAACTGGACGGCCTGGAACTCGGAGGCGGCGAAGGCCGACACGAACAGCCCGAGGGCCGTGCCGAGGAGCGCGTCGAGGAGGGCGACCAGGAGCAGCAGCCAGGGGGATCCGACGACGTCGAGCCCGAGCGCCCATACGGATATGGCGGTGGCCAGCAGGGACTGGGCGACCGCCACGGCGCCGAAGGCCAGGGCGTATCCGGCGATCAGGTCGCCCTTGCCGAGCGGCAGGGCGAGGAGGCGTTCGAGGGTGCCCGAGGTGCGTTCGCGGAGGGTGGCGATCGAGGTCACGAGGAACATCGTGATCAGCGGGAAGATCCCGAGCAGCGAGGCGCCGATGGAGTCGAAGGTCCTCGGGTCGCCGTCGAAGACGTAGCGGAGCAGGGTGATCATCAGGACCGGCACGACCAGCAGCAGCGCGATGGTGCGGGGGTCGTGGCGGAGCTGGCTCAGCACACGGCCGGCGGTGGCGAGGGTGCGGGCCGGGGAGAGCGCGGGGGCGTCGGTGCTCATCGGGTGGTCTCCTGGCGGGCGGAGGCGGCGTCGGCAGTTGCTTCGTCGGCGGCGGCTTCGTCGACGAGGTGGAGGAACGCCTCCTCGACGGTGGCGGACGAGGTGCGGGTGCGGAGGGCGTCGGGGGTGTCGTCGGCGAGGATCCGGCCCTCCCTCATGAGGAGCAGCCGGTGGCAGCGCTCGGCCTCGTCCATGACGTGCGAGGAGACGAGGATGGTGGTCCCCCGGTCGGCGGCCAGGGTGTGGAAGAGGTCCCACAGGTCCCGGCGGAGCACGGGGTCCAGTCCGACGGTCGGCTCGTCGAGGACCAGGAGCTCAGGGGTGCCCAGCAGGGCGACGGCGAGGGAGACCCGGCTGAGCTGGCCGCCGGAGAGCCGTCCGGCGAGGGCGTCCGCGTGGCTGGTGAGGTCGACGTCGCCGATGGCACGGGCGACGGCCTCCTCTCGGGAGGCGCGGTGTGCGCGGCCCGGCTGGAGTACCGCCGCGAAGTAGTCGAGGTTCTGTCGGACGCTGAGGTCCGTGTAGACGGACGGGGCCTGGGTGACGTAGCCGACGCGGGGCCGCAGCGACGGGTGGCCCGCGGGGTGGCCGAGGACGTCGAGCGTGCCGGAGACCTTGGCCTGGGTGCCGACGACCGCGCGCATGAGCGTGGACTTGCCGCAGCCGGACGGGCCGAGGAGCCCGGTGATCCCGCCCGGCTCGACGGTGAAGTCGAGTCCGCGCAGGACCGTCCGGTCTCCCCGTACGACGGTGAGGGCGCGGGCGTCGACCGCATGCGCGACACGCGGAGAATTCATCATGTGATGAATATGGTCCCGGCGCACGGGCCCCGTCAAGGGATGCCGCGTGCCCGAAGGGTCAGCGCCGGAGTACCGCCAGCTCGACCACGTAGCTCTCCTCGACCGTCCCCTCGGGGAAGACCTCGGTCAGGCGGGCGCGCTCCTCGGTGAGGAACCGGCGGGTGGACCCGCCGCCGTCGCCGTCGCGTACGAGGAACGCGGAGTGGGTGGCGAGGTTGGCCAGGTGGGTGTCGACGGGAACCGTCCGGGACCAGCGGAGCACTCGTCGGGTGAAGCCGGCGTCGGGGAGGCTTCCGAGATTCCGCGTGCCGGATCCCGCCGGTGTGCCGTGCACGCTCTCGCCCGCGCCGAGATGGGCGTGCAGCCGGGCGTCCTGGTCGGCGATCCAGGGGACGGTGTGGTCGGAGACGTTCCACCAGAGGGCCAGGGCTCCGCCGGGGCGCAGCACGCGGAGCGCCTCGGGGAGGGACCGTTCGGGGTCGGTCCAGTGCCAGGACTGGGCGTAGGTGATCAGGTCGGCCGACGCGGCGGCCAGGGGGAGGCGGTTCCCGTCGCCCCGGACCACCGGGACCGACGGGAGCGACCGGCGCAGCTCGGCGGCCATGCCGGGGCCGGGTTCGACCGCGGTGACCCTGGCCCCCCGGGCGAGCAGCAGCCGGGTGGCGATGCCGGTCCCGGCGCCGACGTCCGCGGTGCGTGAGCCGTGCAGCGGGCGGCCGGTCAGTTCCTCGACCGTGTCGAGGAGCGCGGGTGGGTAGCCGGGCCGGTAGGCGGCGTACCGTGCGGCGGCGGTGTCGAAGGACAGGGCGCGGGGCGTGGTTGCGGGCATGCGTTCATCATGCAGGCAACGTTTCGTCGGCGGGTCGGATCACGCGGGCTTCACCGGCGCCGGGGGTTCCTGCCCTTCGAGGTCCTGCGGGCAGCGGGGTTCCCGGTGCGTGAGGAGCGGCGCTTCTCGTACCGCGTGAGGGCCGTCTCGTACTCCGCGCGCCGCAGCTTCTCGCCGGGCGCCTCCGTGAACGAGCGGATGAAGTAGGCGAGGAGCGAGCCGATGAACCCGATCGCCTTGAGGCCGCGCAGGCGGTCCTCGGCGGCCGGGTCCGCGGGGCGGCGGGTGAAGCCCTCCCAGGTCTTGCGGAAGGCGATGGCGCTGCAGACCGCGAACATCAGCACGACGAGCGTGCCGACCAGGCCGCCGACGTCGGCGATCTCCAGGCCCTGGTAGGCGAAGCGCAGGACGAAGCAGGAGGCGACGGCCGCGACGAGCGAGCCGATCGTGGCGGCCGCGCGCCGCAGCCCGTACCCACCGTCGTGGTCGACCCAGGTCGTACCGAAGAGACGGAGGGGTTCGGGCCGCGGGCCGGGCGTCGTGCTTCCCGCGGGCGCCGGCGTTGCTGGGGTCTCGCTGTTCTCGCTCACGGGATCGATTGTCCCAGGGCGGATGGCGTTCGCGTCGGCGTGCCGCCGTCGTGCGGTCAGTCGCAGCGCGTAGCGATGTAGCCGTCACTGCCCGTCTTGACGTAGGCGTCGGAGACGAACTGGCCGTTGGCGATGTTGTCCCAGAGGTTCGACGTGCCGTAGGGGCCCGTCACCCGTTCCCCCGGCTTCTGGCAGTACACCGGGACGCTCATCCCGTAGGGCAGCGTCCTGACGATTCCGTACTGCGTGCCCGGTCCCCGGCGGACGTTGACCCGGTAGCCGGGGGCGATCGGGTAGACGACCACATCCGCGGCGAGCGCCGACACCTCTCCCGCCGCCGTCCCGTCGTCCGTGGTCGCCGTGGTGACGGCGTTCTCCTCAACACCCATGTGGGCCTCCCCCGTTGAAAGTTTCGCGTGTGAAGGTGACGCGTGTGACGCGCAGGCTAACAACCGTCACCCTCATCGCACACACCATCGACTAGGCTCCGTGCGTCGCGCTTGCGCACGGACACACGGGGGTGGGCGGTGCCGCCGCTGCAGGGGACCGGATCACATCCGGAAGCGGAGCATCCTGAGTACGCCGGGCAGTACCGGCTCGAGGCATGTCTCGGTGCGGGCGGCATGGGTGTCGTACACCTGGCGCGCTCCGCCTCCGGGCTGCAGCTCGCGGTCAAGGTGGTGCACCGGCAGCATGCGACGGACCCTGAGTTCAGGGCGCGTTTCCGTCAGGAGGTCGCTGCCGCGCGCAGGGTCAGCGGGGCCTTCACCGCACCGGTCGTGGACGCCGATCCGGACGCCGCGCTGCCCTGGATGGCCACCCTCTACGTGCCGGGCCCGACGCTCGCCGCGCAGGTGAAGCGGAACGGCCCGATGAGCCCGGCCGGGCTGCGCAGGCTCACCGCGGGCCTCGCCGAGGCGCTGCGCGACATCCACCGGGCCGGAGTGGTCCACCGGGACCTCAAGCCGGGGAACGTCCTGCTGCCCGACTCCGGTCCCAAGGTCATCGACTTCGGGATCTCCCGGCCGTACGACAGCGACGTGCGTACGGAGACGGGCCGGCTCATCGGGTCGCCGCCGTACATGGCGCCCGAGCAGTTCCAGCGTCCACGCGAGGTCGGGCCGGCGGCGGACGTGTTCGCGCTCGGGGCGGTGCTGGTCCACGCCGCGACCGGCCGGGGGCCCTTCGACTCCGACAGCCCTTATCTCGCCGCCTACCAGGTGGTGCACGACGAGGCCGACCTGACGGGGCTGCCCGACGGCCTCGCTCCTCTGGTGGGACGGTGTCTGGCCAAGGACCCGGCGGAGCGCCCCACCCCCGGCGAGATCATGGCCGCACTGCACCCTCCGTCGTACGTGGCCGCCGCCTTCATCCCCGCTCAGCGCAGGCCGGTCCCCGTCGTGAACCCCGAAGCCGCGGGGGGCACCACCCATGTGCGGGCCGCGGACGGGCTGCCGACGGGGAGCCCGCGCTCCGGCCGGCGGCTGCTCGCCCTCGCGGCCGTCGCCGTCGCGACGCTGTGCGGCGCCGCGGGACTGTGGTCGTGGGCCTCCGGGACGCCCGGTGCACGGCCTTCCGCGGCCGATGTGCGGCCGGCTGCCTTCGCACCGTGGCGGACGACGTTGCCCGCCGGGGGTTCGGCTCCGGCCTGTACGCCGAGGAGCGGTGCGGAGCCGGCGCTGTTCTGCGTCCGGTCGGGTGCCGGCGCGGCGATGCTGGATCCGAAGGACGGCAGGACCGTCTGGTCCCGTCCGGCCGCACCCTCGCCGGAGGACTCCGCCCCGGTCGGCGCGGTGTACGGCGAGAAGGCCTGCACCGTCACGGCCGGTGAGGAACTCCGGGCGTACGCGCCCGACGACGGGACCGAGCTGTGGCACACCGGTCTCTCCGCGTACGCCGACACGCCCCTGCCGGCGGGTGACCTCCTGCTCGCCGTCCGGCGGGACGGGACGGTCGAGGCCCTCGACGCCGCCACCGGCAAGCCGACGTGGCACCACGCCGTTCCGGGTCACGAACGGCCGGGCCTGGCCCTGTACGACGCACGCACCGGGCTCGCGTACGCCTACGAGGGCTCGGCGCGGGGCTCCGGCACCCTGGTCACCGCGGTCGAGGCGGCCACCGGCCGCACCGTGTGGCAGCACAGGCTGGACGGTCAGCTCACCCCGGCCGGGACCTCGGGCGGTGCGCTCGTGCTGACCGCGGTGAACGAGAGGTCGCAGACGACCGGGCTCGTCCGTCACGACCCCGAGTCCCGCCGGACGACCCGCGTGACGCTGCCCTTCCGGATGAACGGCCCGGAGACCGTGGTGGACGGGGACACCGCCCTGCTGCTCGAACGGGGTGGGACGCTGCTGGCCGTCGACGTCCGGCCGGGTGCCGTGCCGGTCGAGCGGTGGCGGCTGGAGACGGCGGTGGGGACGACCTCGGCGCCGGTCCTCGGAGCGGACGGCCGGCTGTACTTCTCCGCCGCGGACGGGCGGCTGCTCGCCGTGGACACCGAGCACGGCACCCTCCTGGGCCAGACCCGCCCACGGCTGAGGGCGGGGAAGCTCGGCCATGCCTGGTACCTGCCCGCCCCCGTCGTCCTGGGGCGCGGTGTCATCGGCACCGCACCGGACGGATCCGTCTTCGCGGTGGACGCGGAGGACCCCGCCGCCTGGTGAGACCAGGGGGCGGGGTCCTCGGGTCGCGGAGGTCAGCCCAGCTTGGAGACGTCGCGGACGGCTCCGCGGTCCGCGCTCGTCGCCATCGCGGCGTAGGCGCGCAGGGCCGCCGAGACCTTGCGGTCGCGGTTCTTCGGCGCGTAGACGCCGTTCAGCGCCTCGCGGCGGGTGGCGAGCTCCGCCTCGGGGACGAGCAGCTCGATGGAGCGGTTGGGGATGTCGATCCGGATCCGGTCGCCGTCCTCGACCAGTGCGATCGCGCCGCCGGCCGCCGCCTCGGGCGAGGCGTGGCCGATGGAGAGGCCGGACGTGCCGCCGGAGAAGCGCCCGTCGGTGATGAGCGCGCAGGTCTTGCCGAGGCCGCGCCCCTTGAGGAAGGACGTCGGGTAGAGCATCTCCTGCATGCCGGGGCCGCCGCGCGGACCCTCGTAGCGGATGACGACGACGTCGCCGTGCGTGATCTCCTTGCGGAGGATCTTGTCGACGGCGTCCTCCTGCGACTCGCAGACGACGGCCGGCCCCTCGAAGGTCCAGATCGACTCGTCGACGCCCGCCGTCTTCACGACGCAGCCGTCCACGGCGATGTTGCCCTTGAGGACCGCGAGCCCGCCGTCCTTGGAGTACGCGTGCTCCAGGTCGCGGA
Organism: Streptomyces sp. NPDC059166; assembly: GCF_042755185.1. Lineage (NCBI taxonomy): Bacteria > Bacillati > Actinomycetota > Actinomycetes > Kitasatosporales > Streptomycetaceae > Streptomyces > Streptomyces sp. NPDC059166. The sequence goes on from NZ_JBHZCI010000033.1 coordinate 7,746, forward strand.
TGCAGCCGCCGGCCGCGTCCACGTCCAGGGTGTCCCAGCGCTCGGACTGCGAGAAGGCGGTCGCGGAGCGGACGCAGCCGGGGGCCGCGTGCCAGAGCTCCACGGCCTCGGGGGTCGCGGAGCCGCCGCGGACGTCCCAGTCCTTCAGCCACTCGGCGAGCGAGTCGGAGTGGACCGAGTGCACGTCCTCGTTGAGCAGCCCGCCGCGGTGCAGCTCGCCCAGCAGGGCGGGGATGCCGCCCGCGCGGTGGACGTCCTCCATGTAGTACGTGCCGCCGGGGGCGACGTTGGGGGCGACCTTCGACAGACACGGAACGCGGCGCGAGACCTCGTTGATGTCGTCGAGGGTGTAGCTGAGCTGAGCCTCCTCGGCCGCGGCCAGCAGGTGCAGGATCGTGTTGGTCGAACCGCCCATGGCGATGTCCAGCGCCATGGCGTTCTCGAACGCGGCGCGTGTGCCGATGGAGCGCGGCAGGACGGTCTCGTCGTCCTGCTCGTAGTAGCGCCTGGTGATGTCGACGACCGTGCGGCCGGCGTTCTCGTACAGCGCCCTGCGGGCGGTGTGCGTGGCGAGGACCGAGCCGTTGCCGGGGAGGGAGAGGCCGAGCGCCTCGGTCAGGCAGTTCATCGAGTTGGCGGTGAACATGCCGGAACAGCTGCCGCACGTGGGGCAGGCGTTCTCCTCGATCCGGAGGATGTCCTCGTCGGAGATGCTCTCGTCGACCGCGTCGCTGATCGCGTTGACCAGGTCCAGCTTGCGGACCGTGCCGTCGACGAGGGTGGCCTTGCCGGCCTCCATCGGGCCGCCGGAGACGAACACCGTGGGGATGTTGAGGCGCATCGCGGCCATCAGCATGCCGGGGGTGATCTTGTCGCAGTTGGAGATGCAGATCAGGGCGTCGGCGCAGTGGGCCTCGACCATGTACTCGACGCTGTCGGCGATGAGGTCGCGCGAGGGCAGGCTGTAGAGCATGCCGCCGTGGCCCATGGCGATGCCGTCGTCCACCGCGATGGTGTTGAACTCGCGGGGCACCGCGCCCGCGGCCTTGATCGCCTCGGAGACGATCCGGCCGACGGGGGCGAGGTGGGTGTGGCCCGGCACGAACTCCGTGAAGGAGTTGGCCACCGCGACGATCGGCTTACCGATGTCCTCACTGGCTACGCCGGACGCCCGCATAAGGGCGCGGGCGCCCGCCATGTTGCGGCCGTGGGTGACAGTGCGGGACCTCAGCTGGGGCATCGTCTCTCGCTCCTTCGACAGAAAAGACTGTCTACGAGCGTACGCCCCTCGTGCCAAGATCTGGACAGCCCGTCCGTTATGCGGGACGGGCTGCCCAGTGGGCGGGCACTCCGGTGACGGTCGCCCGGTCGGCGCTCACCCTGCCGGCAGGGCCTGGACGCGGTCGCCGTGCAGGGCCGCGAGCCGGTCGCCCGCGGCCGCCACGTACCACTGGTCCTCCGAGCGCTGCCCGTCGTTGAAGGTCCAGCGGAGCTTCCCGGTCCCCGCGTCGTACGCCTGGACACCACCGTTCTTGTCGAACTGCGTCGCGCCGAACAGCGTGTCACCGGCCTTGACGAACTGGACCGGTACGGAGACGTCGAGCAGGGCGGTGGTGCGCCACCGCTGCTTGCCCGTCGCCGCGTCGACGGCCCATACGGCGTGCGTGCTGTCCGAGACGTAGAGGGTCCCGTCGACGACGCTCGGGCCGAGGAACATGGCGAACTCGTCGGTCTTCAGCGACCAGCGTTCACCGCCGTCCTCCAGGGAGCACGCGCGCAGGTTCCTGCTGTCGGAGACGTACACGAGGCCCTCGTGCACGGCGATCCTGTCGAAGTTGGAACGGCTGATCTTCTTCGTCCACAGCTGGCGTCCGGTCGCGGTGTCACGGACGGTCAGGTTCTTCTTGTGGTCCGTGTAGACGAGCCGGTCGCCGAGGACCGCCGAGGTGATCCCGTACTCCTCCGTCCCCGCGTCGCGCCGCTCGCTCCACACGGCCTTGCCGGTGCGCACGTCGATGGCGGCGATGACGTTGGTGGGAGAGGTGAAGTCCTTCTCCAGGATGCCGGCGATCACATAGACCCGGTCCTCGTCGGCTCCCACCGGCCGCGGCTGGTCGTAGCGCCCGCCCAGGCTGCTGCGCCACGTCTCCTCGCCGGTGGCCGGGTCGAGACCGACGACATCGCCGTCGTACTCGCCACTGGCCAGGTAGAGGGTGCCGCCGCCCATGATCAGCCGCGCGCCGGGCGTCGCGACGCCCTTGCGTGACCAGAGCTGCCTGCCGGTGGCGATGTCACGGCCGACCAGCGGATCGCCGGCGACCAGGACCACGTTCCCGACGACGGCCAGCACCTCCTGGTTGCCGAGGGTCCCCACCGAGGCCTCCTGCTGCCACAGGACGCGGGGCGCGCCTCCCGCGGCCGGGGTGGCCGTGGAACCTCCGCCGCTCTTCCCGGGCTTCGGACCCTCCATGCCTCCGTTGGCATCCACCTCCTCCGGACCGCAGGCCGTCAGCGCCCCTGCGAGGGCCAGGCCGAGGCCGGCGCCCGCCATGCGCAGCAGCTGTCTGCGGGAAGGTGCGGCTGCGCGGCCCTCGTCCGTCGTCCGCCCGCTTCGTGTCGTCATGTCCGGCTCCCCCGTGGTTGTCGTCAGCAATCGGTCCCGGCCGTTCACCGGCTTCGCACAGACAAGCAGCGGGATCCGGCGCTGAACAGGGCCCGACACCGATCCGCGACAGCGTTGTGAAGTAACCGCGACGCCCGTCGCGGAAGCAGAACTCGCACCAGCAAACGCCGGACTCAGCCGTCGGCGAGATACCGCTGGAGCGTCGGCGCCACCATGGCGACGATCTTCTCGGGGTCGGCCGAGGCGAGTGGTTCGGCCTGGACGACGTACCGCAGGACCGCGATGCCGATCATGTGCGAGGCGGCGAGCTCTGCACGGAAGGTCGGGTCGGGCACGTCGAGCTCCGCCGCCACGCGCTCCAGCAGCCGGCTCAGCACGAACCCGCGCAGCACCTTCGCAGCCGCCTCGTGCGTGAGGGCCGACCGGAGGATGGCCAGCAGCGGAGCCCTGGAGGCCGGGTTCTCCCATACGCCGATGAAGACGCGGGCGAGCCGCTCCCCCATGTCCTCCTCGGGGCCGTCGAGGATCTCGGGAAGGGCGAGGGCGGGCTCGAAGGAGACCTCGATCGCCGCGCCGAAGACCTCGTCCTTCGTGCCGAAGTAGTGGTGGACCAGGGCGGCGTCCACGCCGGCCGCCCTGGCGACGGCCCGGACCGAGGTCTTGTCGTAGCCGCGCCGGGCGAATTCCGTACGGGCGGCTTCCAGGATGCGGGTCCTGGCGTCGGGCCCCGCACCGCTCTCCGTGCGCGCCGGCCGCCCCCGGCGGCGCGGGGCCGCGCCGTCCGCGCCGGGCGTCACGGGCGTGGCGCCCGCGTCGGGGAGGCCAGATGGAGGCGGGTGAAGGCGAGCGCCTCCGCGAGGTCCGCCTCGCGCTCGGCCGACGACATGGCGCGCCGGGTGTTGACCTCGATGACCACATGGCCGTCGAACCCCGTGCGGGCCAGCCTCTCCAGGAGCTCCGCGCAGGGCTGGTCACCGCGGCCGGGAACCAGGTGCTCGTCCTTGCCGGAACCCTTGCCGTCGGCGAGGTGGACGTGGGCGAGGCGGTCGCCCATGCGGTCCACCATGGCCAGGCTGTCCGTGCGCGCGGTCGAGGTGTGCGACAGGTCCACGGTGAAGTGCCGGTAGTCGTCGTTGCTGACGTCCCACGCGGGTGCGTACGCGAGCATCTCGCGGTCCCGGTAGCGCCACGGGTACATGTTCTCCACCGCGAAGCGCACGTCCGTCTCGTCCGCCATGCGCCAGATCCCGCTCACGAAGTCACGGGCGTAGTTGCGCTGCCACCGGAAGGGCGGGTGGACGACCACCGTCGACGCGCCGAGCTCCTCGGCCGCGGCCCTGGCCCGCTGGAGCTTGACCCAGGGATCGGTGGACCAGACCCGCTGGGTGATCAGCAGGCAGGGGGCGTGCACGGCGAGAATCGGCACCTGGTGGTGGTCCGACAGCCGTTTCAGCGCCTCGACGTCCTGGCTGACGGGGTCCGTCCAGACCATGACCTCGACACCGTCGTAGCCCAGGCGCGCGGCGATCTCGAAGGCCGTCGCCGTGGACTCCGGATAGACGGAGGCCGTAGACAGGGCGACCTTCGCATCCGGGATGCGCACCACTGGTTCTGCCACGTGGACAGGGTACGGGCCGTGCCGCGTACAGCCGAGGGAGCCCGGCTGAAAGTGAGAAGGCCCATGAGGTGCGGCCGGGGTTCAGCCGGTCAGCGCCGCCTGCCGCGGAGGCAGGTGGTCGAGGCGGCGCAGGATGACTCCTTCGCGCAGCGCCCAGGGGCAGATCTCCAGCTCCTCCACGCCGAACAGATCCATGGCGCCCTCGGCGACGAGGGCGCCGGCGAGGAGTTGCGGGGCGCGGCCCTCGGTGACCCCGGGCAGCGTGCCGCGCTGCTCGGCGGTCATCGACGACAGCTTCGGCACCCACTCCTCCAGGGCCTTGCGGGTGAGGACGCGCTGCACGTGGAGCCCTTCCGCGGAACGAGCGGCTCCGGATATCCGGGCGAGCTGCCGGAAGGTCTTGGAGGTCCCGACGACATGGTCGGGCGGTCCCAGGCGGGTGAACTCCCCGACCGTACGGGCGATTCCGGCGCGTACGTGGCGCCGCAGCGCGCGTACGTCCGCCGGGTCGGGCGGGTCTCCGGGCAGCCAGCCGGCGGTGAGCCGTCCGGCGCCGAACGGAAGCGACACCGCGGCGTCCGGTTCCTCGTCCATGCCGTACCCGATCTCCAGCGAGCCTCCGCCGATGTCCAGGACGAGCAGCTTTCCCGCCGACCAGCCGAACCAGCGGCGGGCGGCGAGGAAGGTGAGCCGGGCCTCCTCCGCACCGCTGAGGACGGCCAGCTCGACGCCGGTCTCGTCCCGTACCCGCGCCAGGACCTGGTCCGCGTTGCCCGCCTCGCGGACCGCCGACGTGGCGAAGGCCAGCACGTCCTCGCAGCCCTTGTCCTCGGCCGCCTGGAGCGCCCCGGCGATCGTGGTGACGAGCCGTTCCACTCCCACCGGGCCGATCGACCCCTCCGGGTCGAGGAGTTCGGCGAGCCGCAGCTCCGCCTTGTGCGAGTGCGCGGGCTGCGGGCGGGCACCGGGGTGCGCGTCGACCACCAGCAGGTGCACCGTGTTCGACCCCACGTCGAGGACTCCGAGTCTCATACGGGAACGCTACCGGGACTGTTCGCAGTGCACCGGGCTTCGGCCCGGTGGTGAAGCGAATCGAAGAGCTGCTCCGACCTCGGCTGTGTGCACGGATCCGCACCGTTCACCTCAGCCCGGTCCGGTACGGGCGCACCTTCGTGAAGATCGGCCGCTTCGAGCCGGCCTCCCAGGTGTGCTCGCAGCGCGGCGTGAAGCACGGCCCGAACCCGCTGCGCGTCCGTGTGCGGACGTGCGGGGCGTGCGGGGCGGTCCTGGGCCGGGACGTCAACGCGGCGGTCGACGTCGCCAAGGCTGCCGGACCGGCCGTGTCGGCCTGTCGAGCGCGGGCAGGACCGGAACGTGTTCCGGCGCCGTGCGGCGAAGCAGGAACCCACCCGACGCCCCAGCCCTCAACGGCGCGGTAGGCGGGAACCGCCGCCCTTCAAGGGCGGCGAGGATGTCGATGCGGCTTACTCTGGGCTCGTGCCAAAGACGAAAAAGGCGAAGCCGGACAAAGCCGCGAAGCAGCAGAAAACGAAGCAGGAGATGCCGCAGCCGGAAGCAACGGGGCCCGACGGACCCGACGAGAAGGGGCTCGACTTCGCGCGGGCCTGGGTCGAGTTCCCCGACCCCGCCGACGACGAGCAGGTCTTCCGCTGCGACCTGACCTGGCTGACGTCCAGGTGGAACTGCATCTTCGGCAGTGGCTGCCAGGGCATCCAGGCCGGCCGCGCCGACGACGGCTGCTGCACCCTGGGGGCGCACTTCTCGGACGAGGACGACGAGAAGCGGGTGGCGGGTCACGTCGCACGGCTCACCCCGGACGTCTGGCAGTTCCACGACGTCGGCGCGGAGACGGGCTGGGTCGGCGTCGACGAGGACGGTGAGCGCCAGACGCGGCGCTGGGAGGGGTCCTGCATCTTCCAGAACCGTCCCGGGTTCGCGGGCGGCGCGGGCTGCGCCCTGCACATCCTCGCGCTCCGGGAGGGCAAGGAGCCGCTGGAGACCAAGCCCGACGTGTGCTGGCAGCTGCCGGTCCGCCGGACCTACGACTGGATCGAGCGGCCCGACGACACACGCGTGCTGCAGATCTCGATCGGGGAGTACGACCGCAGGGGCTGGGGTCCGGGCGGCCACGACCTCCACTGGTGGTGCACCTCGGCGACCTCCGCGCACGGGGCCGGCGAGCCGGTGTACGTGTCCTACCGCCCCGAGCTCATCGAGCTGATGGGCAAGGAGGCCTACGACCGGCTGGTCGAGCTGTGCGAGCAGCGGCTGGCGTCGCTGCTCCCGATGGCACCGCACCCGGCCGACCCGGCCTGACGGCCCGCGGCGGGAAACGCCCGCCCTCCGCGGCGGGCCCGGTCCGGCCGGGTGGCCGAGGGCGCACCGGCGCCCCGCCCCGCGGCCGGTCCGCCGCCTCGTGTCAGCTCCCGGGCGCGGGCGGCTCGCTCTCGCCGTCCGCCGGGCCGGAGGGCGTGGGTTCGGTGGCGCCACCGGTGGGCGAGACCGTGGGCCCGGGTGATCCCGGATCCGTCGGTGTACCGGTCGGTGCGGGGGTCGGGTCCGGTGAACCCGTGGGCGCGGTGGGGTCCGGGGTCGGGGACGGCGACGCCGGCGGGGTGGAGTGCGGGGGGCGCGGGCTCTCCGACGACGGATCGGGAGCGGGTCCCGGGCTGCCGGGGCGCGGCGCGGCCGGCCCGCGGCCGGTGATCGACACCGCGGAGCCGGACGGTGAGAGCAGAACCCTCGCGTTCCAGGGCCCGTGCGGCTGGGCCGCGCGGTCGACGAGGACGACGAAGGTGGTGCTCCGGCCGGGGGCGAGGGTGCCCGACGTACGGCTGAGGCGCAGCCACGGGGCGTCCGCCCGCGCCGACCAGGTGACGGCCCGATCGCCCGTCGCGGTCAGGGTGATCACCGTACGGTCGCCCGAGGTGTGTGCGGACACCGTCGGTGCGCCCGCAACCGCTCCGCGCCGGGTGACGCTGACCACCTCCGCCGACACCTCAGCCCGGGACTCCTCCGTGAAACCGCCGTCGTCCTCCGGGCGGGCGTTGCCGGCGTTCTCGTAGCGGTCGTACGGCTCGCTCCCGCTGCCGGGCTCGGCGTCCGTCTCGGTCGCGGCGACCGAGGTGTCCCGTCCCTCCCCGGTCTGCGGTGCGCCCCGGTAGGCGGCCCAGAGCGCGATGACCGGCGCCGCGACGACCGTGGCGACGACCGTCGTCGTCACGACCCGGGCGCGGAGGCGGTCCCTGCGCGCGGCGTGGTCCTTGGGGTCCAGCGGGAAACCGCTCCGGCCGAAGCGCGGAGCGCCGGACCGTGAACGCCGTGCGTGGGTGAGGGCCACCCGCACGGAGGGGCGGGGAGCCTCGACGACCGGCAGCACGGCGGCGGGGGTGACGGTGGCGCCCGGCCAGGGGCCGGCTGCCCCGGCCCGCTCGGCGGCGCGACGGCAGCGGGGGCAGTCGTCGACGTGGCGGACGAGTTCCCTGCGCAGAGCCGTGGAGAGCAGCACCTGCCGGGTGGCGGTGAGCCGGGCGACGGACGGGCAGTCGCCCCTCTCCACGACGGCGAGGGCGGCCCGGGTCCGCTCCAGCTCGCAGGCGGCGCCCGCCAGGAGCTCCCGGCCGCTGCACGGATCCAGCCCCAGCACCGCGGCGACCGCCCGCGGGGTGAGGCCGTGGCGTACCGCGAGCTCCAGGGCCTCGCGCTGCTCGGGGGTGGTCCCCGCCGCTTCCGGCCAGGCGAGCTGCGCGAGTTCACGGCGTCGGGCCTCGGCAGCCGGCGACTCCTGGGCGCCGCCGGTGCCGGCTGCTTCCTCCGGGGTGCCGTGGGCCCCGCGGGGCGACCTCTCGTGCGGCGTGGCGGGCCGGGGTGGCCGACGGTGCGCCTGACGTCCTCGGCGCTGCTCGGCGAGAGCGCGCAGGCACGTCCATCTGGCCAGGGCGTAGAGCCAGGATTTACGTTCCTCCTCGGCCTGGGGGCACCGGCCGTCCTGCCGTTCCGCGATCGCCAGGACCGAGCCGAGCGCCTCGGTGGCCGCCTCGTGATCGCAGAGCACCGAGAGGCAGTAGGTGAACAGGCCGTCGAGGTAGGGCTCGTAACGTGCGGGCGAACTCCGCGCCGAAGGAGGTGCCGCGCGACGCCGCGCCCGGTGTGCGCCGGTTGTGTGCGTGGGTGGCTCCAGCCTGCTGCTCGTCACCTTGCGACCGTAGGCAGAGACCGGGGCAACCCTGATGGCACTTTGCGGCATTTAATCCTTACGGGTGACGGTCTCCGTCGAAAGGGGACGGGAATCCCGGATCGCCTCGGACCTGCCGAACCGGTCACCCGTTCCGCCCGCGACGCCCGGAGGCGGGCGCTGTCGGACCCCACCGATACGGTGAGGCCATGGCTGCCCGTACGAAATCCGCGAAGGACCGGCCGTCCTACCGCTGCACGGAGTGCGGCTGGACGACCGCCAAATGGCTCGGCCGCTGCCCCGAGTGCCAGGCATGGGGGACGGTCGAGGAGTTCGGCGGTGCGCCCGCGGTCCGCACGACGGCGGCCGGCCGGGTCTCCAGCGCCGCCCTGCCGATCGGCCAGGTCGACAGCAGGCAGGCCGCGGCCCGCTCGACCGGTGTCGGCGAGCTCGACCGGGTACTCGGCGGGGGCCTGGTCCCCGGCGCCGTCGTACTGCTCGCGGGCGAGCCCGGCGTCGGCAAGTCGACGCTGCTGCTCGACGTGGCCGCCAAGGCGGCGAGCGAGGACCACCGCACGCTCTACGTCACGGCCGAGGAGTCCGCGAGTCAGGTGCGGATGCGCGCCGACCGCATCCGCGCGATCGACGACCACCTCTACCTGGCCGCCGAGACGGACCTCTCCGCGGTCCTCGGGCACCTGGACGCGGTGAAGCCGTCCCTCCTCGTCCTCGACTCCGTGCAGACCGTCGCCTCGCCCGAGATCGACGGCGCGCCCGGGGGCATGGCCCAGGTGCGCGAGGTCGCGGGAGCCCTCATCCGCGCCTCGAAGGAGCGCGGCATGTCGACGCTCCTGGTGGGCCATGTGACCAAGGAGGGCGCGATCGCGGGCCCGCGCCTGCTGGAGCACCTCGTCGACGTCGTGCTGTCCTTCGAGGGCGACCGGCACGCGCGCCTGCGGCTCGTACGCGGTGTCAAGAACCGCTACGGCGCGACGGACGAGGTCGGCTGCTTCGAGCTGCACGACGAGGGCATCACCGGCCTGGCCGACCCCTCGGGGCTCTTCCTCACCCGCCGCGACGAGCCCGTCCCGGGCACCTGCCTGACGGTCACCCTCGAGGGCAAGCGCCCGCTGGTGGCCGAGGTGCAGGCGCTGACGGTCGACTCGCAGATCCCCTCGCCCCGGCGCACGACCTCGGGCCTGGAGACCTCCCGGGTCTCGATGATGCTGGCCGTCCTGGAGCAGCGGGGCAGGATCAGCGCGCTCGGCAAGCGGGACATCTACAGCGCGACGGTGGGCGGCGTGAAGCTCACCGAACCCGCCGCGGACCTCGCGATCGCGCTCGCCCTGGCCAGCGCGGCCAGTGACACACCTCTCCCGAAGAACCTGGTCGCGATCGGCGAGGTGGGCCTCGCGGGCGAGGTCAGAAGGGTGACGGGGGTCCAGCGGAGGCTCGCGGAGGCGTCCCGCCTCGGGTTCAAGCACGCCCTGGTCCCCAGGGATCCGGGGCAGGTTCCGGCGGGTATGAAGGTGACGGAGGTGGCCGACATGGGCGACGCCCTCAGGGCGCTCCCGCGCCGCTCTCGGCCGGACGGACCACAGGAGGACGGCGCACGCCGGTAGACTTTGCCCTGGTCTCGCCCGCCCGTACGACGGTATGAGGGACGCAAGGGCGCCGCAAACCTGTGACCGGAGGAGTGCAGTGGCAGCCAACGACCGGGCAGCAACGCCCGGAAAGTCCGGCCAAGGCACGGGGAACGAGGCATTGATGCGCGCCTCGCTGAGCGCGGTCGCGCCGGGCACCGGCCTCCGTGACGGCCTGGAGCGCATCCTCCGCGGGAACACCGGCGGTCTGATCGTCCTCGGCATGGACAAGACCGTCGAATCCATGTGCACCGGCGGATTCGTCCTCGACGTCGAGTTCACCGCGACGCGCCTGCGCGAACTGTGCAAGCTGGACGGCGCGATGATCCTCGACAAGGACATGACCAAGATCCTGAGGGCCGGTGTCCAGCTGGTCCCGGACGCCTCCATCCCCACCGAGGAGACGGGCACCCGTCACCGCACCGCGGACCGGGTGTCCAAGGCCTGCGGCTTCCCGGTGGTGTCCGTCTCGCAGTCGATGCGCCTCATCGCCCTGTACGTGGACGGCGAGCGGCGGGTCCTGGAGGAGTCCTCCGCGATCCTGTCCCGCGCCAACCAGGCACTGGCGACCCTGGAGCGGTACAAGCTCAGGCTGGACGAGGTGGCCGGGACGCTCTCCGCGCTGGAGATCGAGGACCTGGTCACCGTCAGGGACGTCACCGCGGTCTCGCAGCGCCTGGAGATGGTGCGCCGGATCGCCACCGAGATCGCCGAGTACGTCGTGGAGCTGGGCACCGACGGCCGCCTTCTCGCCCTCCAGCTGGACGAGTTGATCGCGGGGGTCGAGCCGGAGCGGGAGCTGGTCGTACGCGACTACGTCCCGGAGCCCACGGCGAAGCGGGCCCGCACGGTCGCCGAGGCCGTGGCCGACCTGGACACGCTGACCCACACCGAGCTCCTCGAACTGCCCGTGGTGGCAAGGGCGCTGGGCTACAGCGGCTCCCCCGAGACGCTGGACTCGGCGGTCTCCCCCCGCGGCTACCGGCTGCTGGCGAAGGTCCCCCGGCTGCCCGGGGCGATCATCGAACGGCTGGTGGAACACTTCGGCGGCCTGCAGAAGCTGCTCGCCGCGAGCGTGGACGACCTCCAGGCCGTCGACGGCGTCGGCGAGGCCCGGGCCCGGAGCGTGCGGGAAGGGCTCTCCCGGCTGGCGGAGTCCTCGATCCTGGAACGCTACGTCTGAGCCCCCCGCGGCCTCACGCACCCGAACGCTACGTCTGAGCGCTCCCGCGGCCTCACGCACCCGAGCCCCGCCGGTTCCGACCGGCGGGGCTCGGGCGTGGTGGCGGGAAGCGTCGGGCTCAGTTCGCGGAGTCCAGCTTCGTACGCTGCTCGGGGGTCAGTTCCAGGTCCACCGCGGCCAGGCTTTCGTCGAGCTGCGCCACCGACGACGCTCCGACCAGGGGAAGGACCGGGATGTCCCCACCCAGGAGCCACGCCAGGACGACCTGGTTGGCGGTCGCTCCGGTCTCCTCGGCCACCTCGGCCAGGGCCGCGAGCCGGGCGGGGGTGCCGGCGTGCTCGAACCCGGGCCCCAGCGGCTTGTCGTCGCGGACGTACGCGCCGGAGAGCAGGGGCGTGTACGCGACCTGGGTGATCGAGGGGTTGGCCCGGACGTAACTGAGCAGGTCGCCGCTGACGAGGCCCTGGTTGCCGTCGGGTGAGCGCAGGCTCGGGACGTCCATGCGCTGGCGGAGGTAGCTGTGGTGGTGCTGGAGCACCTCGTACCCGGGCAGTCCCGCGGCCGCCGCGAGTGCCCGCGCCCGCTCGATCCGCCACGCCCAGTGGTTGCTGGCGCCGAGCAGGCCGGCGATGCCGTCCTCGACGACACCTCCGAAGGCCTCGACGGTCTCCTCCAGCGGGGTGCTCTCGTCCATGACGTGCGCGTAGAGCAGGTGGATCCGCTCGATCCCGAGCCGGTCCCGGCTGCGCTCGGCGGACTCCCGGACCACCTTGGCCGAAAGCCCCTCGATGTCGAGGCTGAATCCGGTGGAGGGAGCGTTCGGGCGGGCGCCCAGCTTGGTGGCGAAGGTGATCTCGTCACCGATCCCGCGACTGCGGATCCAGCGGCCGAGCAGTTCCTCGCTCTCACCGCCCTGCGTCCCGTTTACCCAGAACGAATAGTTGTTGGACGTATCGACGAAGGTTCCGCCCGCCTCGACGAAACGGTCGAGAAGGGCGAAGGACGTCGCCTCGTCGGTCGCCGTCCCGAAGAGCATGGTGCCGAGGCTGACCACGCTGACCTCGCGGCGTGTGCTCGGATCGCCGCCGATGACGCGGTACTTCATGTGCGTGTCCTGTCCGGATGGGGAATCGGAATCGGAGGGAGGGGATGCCCGTCACCGCGGAGGAAGCCGGAAGCCGAACGGGCTTGCGGGACGGCCCTCGGGTGTTCCGCCGCGCCCGAGGCGAACTCAGGCCTCCCGGTGCCGTCTCGGCGTGAAGGCGCGTGGAACGTCGGCCGGGAAGCGGCACGAAATGCGGGACGCGGACAACGTACAGCCGGAGCACGAGGGCGGACATCGCTTTCCGGTCAGCCTGCGGGCGGCTGCTCCCCGTGCGGACGGGCTCCGCCCGCGCCGGACGGGGGCGTTCCCGAGCGCGCCCGTCGGTGCCGTCCCGTGATCCCCGGGAGGCACGCGGAGCCGGCGGCACGGCCCGGGGAGGCCCGCTCGCGTGAGGCCGGGTGCCTCCCGCCGGGTCCTCCCGGGGCGCACCAGGCCCCGGCCGTCAGTCCTTGGCCAGGACGAAGGACGCCCGCTCGACCGTCCCGCCGGGGACCTCGGCCTCCAGGAGATACGTGCCGGGGGCGGCGGTCCGGACGGTCGGGGTCTCGCACCGGGGCGCGCTGCCCTTGCGGTCCCACTTCACGGTGTGGACGACCGTCGCGCCGGCCGGGACCCTCAGGAAGACGGCGCCGCCGTTCTTCGGGCAGTCCTCGGAGGACCACACCTTCTCGTCGTCGTCACCGGCTTCGGTGATCGTCAGCACCGCGCTCTTCGGACCGAAGTCGGCCTTGCAGTCGGCCGCCGAGGTGTTGGTGGCGCTCAGCCGGAACTCGGGCTTGTCGTCCGGCCCGTAGCTGAGGTCGGTCTTCAGGCCGAACCGCATTGCGGACGCGGGGCAGTTGGGAAGCGCCGATCCGGCGGGCACCTGCTCACCCGGGGACCCACCGGTGCCCGATCCCGCACTCCCGCCGGCCGAGCCGGCACCCGTGGAACCCGTGGACCCTGCGGAACCCGTGGAACCCGATCCCCCCGTCCCGGACTCACCGCCGCCGGAGCCGGTACCGCCACCGGTGCCTCCGGCGCCCGACTCGTCGCGTCCGCCCGGGGGTTGGCCGACCACCGGGTCCGAACTCGACGGCCCCGGGGTGATCGACGGGGCGGGGGCGGAGCCGCCCGGCTTCCCGTCGTCCTTGCCTCCGCCGCCACCGCCACCCGAGGTGACGGCCCATGCGACCAGCGCCGCGAGCAGCACGACCACCAGCACGGCCACTGCTCTCCGACGCCAGTAGATGCTGGAGGGAAGCGGCCCGACCGGATTGCGCATAGATCCCACGAACCGAACTGTACGAGAGATCCAGGCCAACTCCGGCCCCCAACCGCCGCTCTGATCGACAAGTTTTCCGGATCATCATCACGGGACGGACGTTCCCGGGCGCTTCCAGCCGCTTTGCCCGGCTCGCGTGCTCCCTCAGCCGGCGCGAGGGGTCAGAACGGGTGGCGTTACCACCCCCTGGGCCCCCAGCCTGGCCGACACCCCCACAGCCGTGCCCGAAGCCCCCCGCTTCCGTGCCAGGATCGTAGGTGCGATGACTGCCACGACTTCGACACAGACGCCCCCCGCCTCCCTCCATGCCCCCGTCATCGGGTGGTTCGAGCAGAACGCCCGCGACCTGCCCTGGCGCCGCCCCGAAGCGGGCGCCTGGGGTGTGATGGTGAGCGAGTTCATGCTGCAGCAGACTCCGGTGAACCGGGTCCTCCCCGTCTACGAGCAGTGGATGGCCCGCTGGCCCCGTCCCGCGGACCTTGCCGCCGACGCACCGGGAGAAGCCGTCCGCGCCTGGGGCCGGCTCGGCTACCCGCGCCGCGCGCTGCGCCTGCACGGGGCCGCGCAGGCGATAACGGAACGCCACGGCGGTGACGTGCCGAGCGAGCACGGCCAGTTGCTCGCACTGCCCGGGATCGGGGAGTACACGGCCGCTGCCGTGGCCTCCTTCGCCTACGGGCAGCGCCACGCCGTCCTCGACACGAACGTCCGCAGGGTGTTCGCCCGGGCGGCCACCGGCATCCAGTACCCGCCGAACGCGACCACCGCCGCCGAGCGGAAGCTGGCCCGCGCCCTGCTCCCCGAGGAGGACGAGCGGGCGGCCGGCTGGGCGGCGGCCACCATGGAGCTCGGGGCCCTGGTGTGCACCGCGAAGAACGAGGACTGCTCGCGCTGCCCCATCGCGGACCAGTGCGCCTGGCGGCTCGCCGGGAAGCCCGCCCACCAGGGTCCGCCCCGTCGCGGCCAGACCTACGCCGGTACGGACCGGCAGGTGCGGGGCCGGCTGCTCGCGGTGCTGCGGGACGCCGTCACCCCGGTCCCCCAGTCCGCGCTGGACTCCGTGTGGGAGGAGCCCGTGCAGCGGGCTCGCGCCCTGGACGGGCTCGTCGCCGACGGGCTGGTCGAACCCCTGGCGAACGGCCGCTACCGGCTGCCTCTGACCTGACCGGCCCCGACCCGGCTGTCCATCGGCTGTTACACAACCGATGGACAGCCGTGCGTCCGCGTACGGCTGCTCCGCACACCCTCGTGACAACGCCTCCGTAACGTCTGCCGACGTCGGAACGGAACGATCCGCCCGGCGGCACACGGGGATCCACGGGGACGGAGGCGGTTGTGATGACGCAGGGCGAGGTGCTCGGCTTCGAGGAGTACGTGCGCACCCGGCAGGACGCGCTGCTGCGCAGCGCCCGCCGGCTCGTGGCCGACCCCGTGGACGCCCAGGACCTGCTGCAGACCGCCCTGGTGCGCACGCTCGGGCGATGGGACGGCATCGCCGACAAGTCCCTCGCCGACGCCTATCTCCGACGCGTCATGATCAACACCCGTACCGAGTGGTGGCGCGCCCGCAAGCTCGACGAGGTACCCACCGACCAGCTGCCCGACGCGAGCGTCGACGACGGTTCCGAGCAGCGGGCCGACCGCGCCCTGCTCATGGACATCCTCGGGGTGCTGGCTCCCAAGCAGCGCAGTGTCGTCGTACTGCGACACTGGGAGCAGATGAGCACGGAGGAGACGGCGGCGGCGCTCGGCATGTCCGCGGGTACGGTGAAGAGCACGCTGCACCGCGCCCTGGCACGCCTGCGCCAGGAGCTCGAGGACCGTGCGGCCCTGAGCCGCGAGGCCGAGGGGGTGGCAGCGGCGCGGATACCGGCACAGCCGGACAGGCGCCACGACGAGCGGGGGCGGGAGCGGTGCGCGGCCTGAGCGGCGGCAGCGGGGACGGGACGGCGGGCCGGGGAAGACGCGCGGCCGGTCTCGTGGCGGGGGGCGCGGCGGCGGCCGGGCTCGCCGCCCTCGGCCTGTTCTGCGCCGGTTGTTCCACCGGAGGTACGGGCACGCGTGACGAGGGCCCGGCAGGCACGCAGCAGGCCGTCCGGGCCACGGTGCCTTCGAGCCCGGCCCCCTCGGGGACGGCCGAGCCCGGCCCGCGGGCGGATGCGGTGACGCTCGTCAAGAACGACCCCAAGGTGAGCAAGCGGCTCAAGGACGACCTGAAGCCCTGCAGCGGTGACGAGTACCCGGTCGACACCTCGTACGGTGACGTCACCGGCGGCCCCCGGGCCGACGTCGTGGTCAACGTGATGAACTGCGGCGATTCGGTGGGCATCGGCACCTACGTCTACCGGCAGCGTTCCGACGGTTCGTACACGAACGTCTTCGCCGCCGAGGTCCCCGCGGTGTACGGCACTATCGACCGGGGCGACCTGGTGGTGACGACGCAGGTGTACGGGTCGAAGGACTCGGTGGCCTACCCCTCCGGGGAGGACGTCGTCACGTACCACTGGTCATCGGGCCGGTTCACCGAGACCGACCGGGTGCACAACGACTTCAACCGGGCCGTCGGCAGCGGGGAGGGCGCACTCCCCGCACCGCAGACGGCGCAGAACTGAGAGCCGTACCCATGGCCGATACCCATGTCCTCTTCGTCGAGGACGACGACGTCATCCGTGAGGCGACCCAGCTCGCACTGGAGCGGGTCGGCTTCACCGTCACCGCGGTGTCCGACGGGCTTCAGGGCCTGGAGGCCTTCCGGTCGGACCGCCCCGACATCGCCCTGCTGGACGTGATGGTGCCGGGCCTCGACGGGGTCAGCCTCTGCCGGCGCATCCGCGACGAGTCGACCGTGCCGGTGATCATGCTGTCGGCCCGTGCCGACGCGATCGACGTGGTGCTCGGACTGGAGGCCGGAGCCGACGACTACGTCACCAAGCCCTTCGACGGGGCGGTGCTCGTCGCCCGTATCCGTGCCGTGCTGCGCCGCTTCGGGCACGCCGCCGGCGACGGCGGGGCGGGCTCCGGCACCGGCGGGGCGCCCGGGGAGAGCGGTGCGCTGGTCTTCGGAGACCTGGAGATCGACACCGAGGGCATGGAGGTGCGCCGTGGGGGCGCGCACGTCGGTCTGACACCGACGGAGATGCGGCTGCTGCTCGAGTTCTCCTCGGCACCCGGCACCGTGCTCTCCCGGGACCGGCTGCTGGAACGCGTCTGGGACTACGGCTGGGGCGGTGACACCCGGGTGGTCGACGTCCACGTGCAGCGCCTGCGCACCAAGATCGGCCAGGACCGGATCGAGACGGTCCGCGGCTTCGGCTACAAGCTCCGCGCATGAGGCGGCCCGCGCTCCCGCGCATGAGGCGGCCGGCCCTTCCCGCCGCGAGGCGGCCCGCGCCTCCGCGCATCCGACGGCCCGCCCTGAGGACAGGCGTCCGCTGGAAGATCAGCATCGCCATCGCGGCCGTGGGAGCGCTCGTCGCCCTCGCGCTGAGCCTCGTCGTCCACAACGCCGCGCGGGTGTCCATGCTGGAGAACGCACGCGAGGTGCAGCTGGAGCGGCTGCTGTTCGCCCAGCGGCTGTACGAGGCGACGAACACGCAGAAGCCCTCGCCGAAGTTCGGCTCCAAGATCAACGACCCGTCGATGCCGGCGAGCCTGCGCGCACAGGTGCGGGAACACCGGCGGGCCACCCACGTCGACGAGTACGGCGACGGGGTGCCGGACGTATGGGCCGCCGTCCCGCTGGCCAACGGCGACATCCTGTCGCTCCACACCCGGTTCGCCGACCGCAGCTCCATGATCCTGGGTGACCTCGACCGCGCCCTGGTCATCGGGTCGGTGTCGGTCGTGTTCGGCGGCTGCGCGCTGGGGGTGCTGATCGGCGGCCAGCTGTCCCGGAGGCTGCGCAAGGCGGCGGCTGCGGCCGGCAGGGTCGCCGAGGGCAACACGGAGGTACGCGTCCGGGAGGCCGTCGGCGGCGTCGTACGGGACGAGACGGACGAGCTCGCCCGTGCTGTGGACGCCCTCACGGACGCGCTGAACGGGCGGATCGAGGCGGAACGCCGGGTCACCGCGGACATCGCCCATGAACTGCGCACCCCGGTGACCGGACTGCTCACCGCCGCCGAGCTGCTGCCCCCGGGCCGGCCCACCGAGCTCGTACGGGACCGGGCGCAGGCGCTGCGGACCCTGGTGGAGGACGTGCTGGAGGTCGCCCGGCTGGACAGCGCCTCCGAGAGGGCCGAGCTGCAGGACCTGCCGCTGGGGGAATTCGTCGCCCGGCGCGTCCGGCTGCTGGATCCGGAGATCGGGGTACGGGTCGTGCACGAGTCCTGGGTGTCCACCGATCCGCGGCGGCTGGAGCGCATCCTCGGCAACCTGCTGGGCAATGCGGCCAGGCACGGGGCGGGTCCGGTCGAGGTCACGGTCGAGGGCCGGGTGGTCCGGGTCCGCGACCACGGGCCCGGGTTCCCGGAGGCACTGCTCCAGGAGGGTCCGAGCAGGTTCCGCACCGGGAGCACCGACCGGGCCGGCCACGGCCACGGTCTCGGGCTGACCATCGCCGCGGGACAGGCGCGGGTCCTGGGGGCGCGGCTGACCTTCCGCAACGCCGGGACGACGGAGGAGACCGGAGGAGCGGGCGGGGCCGTCGCCGTGCTGTGGCTGCCCGAACACGCACCGACGAGCACCGGCAGCTTCCCCGTCCTGCGCCCCGAGGACCTGGTCTGAGGACGGGAACGGCGAGTGGCCCCGGGGGCGGTACGCCCCCGGGGCCACTGCGCCTGCCGGATGCTCAGGCCGTCTGGGACTCCTTCGCCGCCACACGCGCGGCCGCGGGACCGGTACCGTCCGATTCGTCCGAGGTGGCCTCCGGCTTCGCGGTGCCCCGCAGCGGTACCTCCTTGACGAAGAACGCGGCCACCAGGGCCAGCACCGCGACCGAGCCACCGACGAGGAAGGCGATGTGCGTGCCGGAGGCGACGGCGTACTCGTAGGCGTCCCGCACCGCTTCGGGCAGCTTCGCCAGGCTCGCGTCGTCCAGCTGCGCCGATCGTTCGGTGGCCGCGCCACCGCCGCGTACCGCCATCTCGTCCTGCACCCGTCCGGTGAAGAGGGCACCCATGATCGCGACTCCGAAGGAGCTGCCGAGCGTACGGAACAGGGTGGTCGCGGACGAGGCGACGCCCATGTCCTTGAGCTCCACGCTGTTCTGCGCCACGAGCATCGTGATCTGGATGAGGAAGCCCATGCCGGCACCGAGCACGGCCATGAAGACACCCGAGGTCAGACGCGTGGTGCCGGTGTCCATGGTGGACAGCAGGAACAGGCCCGCGACCATCAGGACGCTGCCGATGACCGGGAAGACCTTGTACTTCCCGGTGCTCGTGGTGATCCGCCCCGCGACGAGGGACACGACCATCATCGAGAGGAGCATCGGCAGGAGCAGCAGCCCGGAGTTGGTCGCCGTCGCGCCCTGGACGGACTGCTGGTACAGCGGGAGGAAGAGCACCGCACCGAACATCACGAAACCGGCCATGAAGCCGATCAGCGACATCAGGCTGAAGTTGCGGCTGCGGAAGATGTGCAGCGGCATGATCGGCTCGGCGGCCTTGGTCTCGACGAAGAGGAAGCCGACGAGGGAGGCCACGCCGAGGGCGATGAGCTCCATGATCACGGCGGAGCCCCAGGCGTACTCGGTGCCGCCCCAGGTGGTGACCAGCACGATCGCGGTGATGCCCACGGTGAGCAGCGCGGCGCCCAGGTAGTCGATCCTCGCGGTCGACCGCTCCTTCCGGGGCAGGTGGAGGACGGCGGTGACCATCGCCAGCGCGACGGCGCCGAGCGGCAGGTTGATGTAGAAGGTCCAGCGCCAGCCGAGGTGGTCGGTGATCACGCCGCCGACCAGCGGTCCGCCGATCATGGCGATCGCCATGACGCCGGCCATCATGCCCTGGTACTTGCCCCGCTCCCGCGGCGGCACCAGGTCGCCGAGGATCGCCATGACACCGACCATCAGGCCGCCGGCGCCGAGTCCCTGGATCGCGCGGAAGCCGATCAGCTGGCCCATGTCCTGGGCCATGCCGCTCAGCACCGAGCCGGCCAGGAAGATCACGATGGACGTGAGGAAGACGCCCTTGCGTCCGTAGAGGTCGCCGAGCTTGCCCCAGATCGGGGTTGAGGCGGCGGTCGCGAGGGTGTAGGCGGTGACCACCCAGGACAGGTGCTCCATGCCTCCCAGGTCACCGACGATCGTCGGCATCGCGGTGCCGACGATCAGGTTGTCGAGCATGGCCAGCAGCATCGTGATCATCAGGGCGAGGACCACCACTCTGACGCTGCGTGCCTGCGGGGCGGCCGGTTCGGCCGTCCCCTTCTTGAGATCCGTCATGATGCGCTCCCCTGGTCCCCTGATTCGCCCGGTCCGCCGGCCCCCAGCACTTACTTGCCGCCCGGCTAGTTGACTACACTGAGGAAAGTAGACCCGTAACTAGCCGGGCGTCAAGTAAGTTCTTGGGAGAGTCGCATGGGCAGCACGCCGCAGCCGCGCAGGGGCAACACCCGCCAGCGCATTCAGGACGTCGCCCTGGACCTCTTCGCCGAGCAGGGGTACGAGAAGACCTCGCTCCGCGAGATCGCGGAGAAGCTGCAGGTCACCAAGGCGGCGCTGTACTACCACTTCAAGACCAAGGAAGACATCCTCATCAGCATCTTCGACGACCTGAACCGGCCCGTCGAAGAGCTCCTGGCGTGGGGCAGGGAACAGCCGCGCACCCTGGAGACGAAGAAGGAGATCCTGGTCCGCTACAGCGAGGCGCTCAGCAAGGCCGAACCGCTCTTCGTCTTCATGCAGGAGAACCAGGCGGCGGTGCGGGACCTGAGCGTCGGCCACACCGTCAAGCAGCGGACCATGGGGCTCGTCGACCTGCTCAGGGACCCCGACGCACCACTGACCGACCAGGTGCGGTGCCTCAGCGCACTCATCACTCTGCACGCCGGGATGCTGGCCCTCAGGGACGCCGAAGGCGACCCCGAGGAGAAGCGCGCGGCTGCTCTCGAGGTCGCCATCGAGCTGGTGACCAGGGCCCAGGGCCCGGGTTCCGCGGCCGGCTAGCGGCTACGGGGTCCGCGTCACACGTGGACGTGGACGGAGTTCAGGTACTGCACCGGGTCGAGCGCGGAACCGTAGTTCGGCGTGGTCCGGATCTCGAAGTGCAGGTGCGGACCGCTGGAGTTACCGGTGTTGCCGGACCGGGCGATCTCGTCGCCGGTCTTCACACGGTCGCCGACGTTGACCTCGATCTTCGACAGGTGCGCGTACTGCGAGTACTTGCCGTTGGCGTGCTTGATCACGATGGCGTTGCCGTACGCGGGGCCGTCACCGGCACCGTTCGGGCCCGCCTTGACGACACGGCCGGTGTGCGCGGCCTCGACCTTGGTGCCGATCGGCACCGCGAAGTCCTGGCCGGAGTGCTTGTGGGCCCAGCGGGCACCGCCGGTGCCGTAGGTGGCGCTCAGCACGTAGTGGTCGACCGGGGCCTCCCACGCGGAGGCCTTCTTCTTCGCGGCCTTCTTCTTGTCGGCCTTGTCGGACTTCGCCTTGGCGGCGGCCTTGCTCTGGGCGGACGCCTGCTTGGCGACGGAGTCCGCGGTGGCCGCGCCGGCGAGGGCCGCGGTGTCCGCGGTGCCCGTCGTGCCGGACGCGAACGCCGCGCCCGCACCGAACACCATCGACGCTCCCAGGCCGGCGGCCACGACGGCGCCACTGACGCGGGACATGGACGGGCGGCGGGAGTGCTGGAACGTAACGCGCTTCGACATGCGGGGAGAACCTCCGGGGTGACTGGACCCAGTGCTCGACCGGGCTTGCTCATCCTTGGTAACCCGCACCCCGGACAACACTCAAACCCCCCATCTACGAACAAAAGCCGTAGTCGGAAGGGCGGGAATTCAGTGCCGCGAACCGCCTCGAACGGGCCTGTCGACCGTCCTGAGGGCCGTCGCGAAGCAGGTTCGGATCAGGGCGTGACCAGCGTTTCCCCTGGCCACAGCACCGCATAGCGCCCATATCGGTCTAAACCTCAATAGCCGACCAATAAGCGGGCCGAAGGTCCCATAAACGGCGAGCACACCCGCTCCTACGGCGCCTAGTAGGCCCGAAACGGCCTGTGCGCCTTGTCACCGCCGGTGGGTCGGAAGCCTGCCCGTTTCGGGACCTTCGACCCCAGGCCGAATCGAGCCCCGGAACGCCTGCACCCCGGCCCCCGGCCCCCGTCCCCTCGGCCTCCCGGCGATCCGGGGGCTAGGGCCGGAGGGCGAGGGCCGAGGGCCGAGGGGCCGGGGCCGGGGCCGGAGGCGGGGCGGGACAGCGCGGCGCCTGGGGTTCGGGCCCCCGGGGGGTGAGGCCCGGGGGCCGGGGCGGCCCGGAGGCCAGGGACCCGGAGGCCGAGGGCCCGGGGGGTGAGGCCCGGGGCCCGGAGGGCGAGGTCGCGGGGCGAGGTCGCAGGGTTCCGGGGGCCGAGAAGCCGCCGGGATCCGGGGACACCACCGGCCGGGGTCCTGGACTCCTGGAGCGCCGACCCACAGGTACGGGGCGCAGGACCCCTGAAGAACGAGCCGAATACGCAGACCGGCCAGCCCGAACAGGCCGACCGGCCGGCACCCGGAAGCTCGGGGGCCGGAGATGCCCATGACCCCCGATCGCCGGGGGCCACCGCCACCGACACCCGGGGCCAGGACCGCGGCCCGCCGGCACCCAGGACCGCCGGCACCCAGGACAGTCGGCACCCAGGACAGTCGGTACCTGGGACGCCCGGGACACCCGGCCCCGCGACCGCCGGCACCCGGCCGGTCGGCCGCACCCGCCCACCGGGGCGGCGGACCGGGCACGGTGACCTCACCCGGACAGTCCGCCCTCGACGCGCGACCGGGACGCTCGTCGAATCGCGATCGATCCGTCGGGCCCGGCAGAGTCCCGCGCCTCGGACCTGCGGGTCTCGCGCATGATCAGCAGGCCGTTGACCACCATCAGTGTCGCGGTCAGGCCGTGGACGCCGAGCGCGGTGGCGACGGAGCCGTGATGGGCCAGCACGTTGGCCATGTCCCCGTACGCGGCGAGGGCCTCCACCAGCAGGGCCCAGCCCAGCGCCCGGCGGTGGCCCGCCGCCAGCAGGACAACCAGGACCAGAGCCAGTACGACGTCACGGGTCCCCTTGACGATCAGGAAGCCGCCGCCGTCGCCGGACGGCTGGTTCGGGAGACCGAAGCCCGGTGCGACCACCTCCGGCCGCAGGATGAACTCCGACCCGAACCAGAGGATGAAGAGGATGAAGGCGACTGCCAGGACGGTGTTGATCTTCTTCAGCGACATTGCTCTCCCCCTTGCGGATGTCGGGCTCAGACGAGGGCGATGACCAGGAACGTGAAGGCGGCGACGATGACGGCGACGCGGACGTAGTGGTAGCTGTCCCAGCGCTTCGTCTGCTCCTTCCAGTCCGCGGGCCGGTTCTCGGGGGTCCACGTCTTGCCCCGGTTGTTGATCGGGACGAGCAGCAGGACCGACATGATCACGCTCACGATCAGCAGCGCGACGGCGATGACGACGAACCCGGCGCCGGGACGGCTCCATCCGGCGACGGCCCACGCCGCGCCGAGGAGGACCGAGCCGATGTACCAGAACGGCATGAGCGCGCCGAGCATCCGGCCCCCGTGAGAACGGGCGAGCTGGCCGCCGTCCTCGGGGAGGGCGTCGAAGATCCGGTTCATGACGAAGGCGACGGATAACTCCACCCCCACCATCAGGCCGACGACCACGGTGGTGAACACCTCGAGTGCGTTGAGCATGATGATCCCTCCTGGGATCTAGCGCTGCTAGATGACAAGGCAACGCTAGTACTGCTGCCGCTCGCTTGTCTAGCGGTGCTAGGATGTGAGGCATGTCGGTACAGGAACGCAAACAGCGCGAACGGGCGGAGCGCGAACGCCTCATCGTGGCGACGGCCCGCGAGCTCGCCGAGCGGCAGGGCTGGGACGCGGTCACCACCCGCCGGCTCGCGGAGAGCATCGAGTACAGCCAGCCCGTCCTCTACAGCCACTTCCGCGGCAAGCGCGAGATCATCGGCGCCGTCGCCCTGGAGGGCGCCGCCGAGCTGGCCTCGACGGTGCGGGCCGCGTCCTCCGCCGCGGACGGCCCACGCGAGCGGGTCACCGCCCTCGCCCGCGTCTACCTCGACTTCGCCGCACGCAACCCGGCGGTCTACGACGCCCTGTTCCAACTCGACGGCGGCCTGGCATACGCGCGGGAGGACACCCCGGCACCGCTGAAGGACGCCTTCGCCTCGCTCCTGGAGAGCCTGGGCGAGGTCGCAGGGGACGGTGTCCATCCGGCGCTGTTCACCGAGGTGTTCTGGGCGTCCCTGCACGGCCTGGCGACTCTGACCCGGACAGGAAGGCTGCTGCCCGAGGACGCCGCGCAGAGGGTGGAGCTGTTGGTGGACCGGCTCGCCGTGGTCTGACGCACCATCCCGGCCGACACACCGTCCCGGCGGACACGCGTCCGAGGCCCGCGGGCCGGTGGATCCCGCCCACGGGCACCCGCCGCCGCCCGCGCACGGGCTTCGCTGCCCGGACCCTCGCGCCCACGCGCCGCAGGTCTCCGGCTCCACGGCCCCCGCCCCGGGAAGGGCGCGGAACGCAGGAAAAGGGCCTGCCCCGGACCGTTTCCGGTCCGGGGCAGGCCCTTTGTGCTCAGGCGCTACACGACGCGCCTCACGCGTCCTTCGTCAGGTTCGGGCCGCCGCCCGCAGCCTGCTCGATCGGCGGGACGTCGGGCAGTGCCGACTTCTCCTCGCCTCGGAACGAGAACTTCTTCTCGTCCCCTTCGCCCTCGGTGTCCACGACCACGATGTGACCGGGACGGAGCTCGCCGAAGAGGATCTTCTCGGAGAGGACGTCCTCGATCTCGCGCTGGATCGTCCGGCGCAGCGGCCGGGCGCCCATCACGGGGTCGTAGCCCTTCTTCGCCAGGAGCGACTTGGCCTCGCCACTGAGCTCGATGCCCATGTCGCGGTCCTTGAGGCGCTCGTCCACCTTGGCGATCATCAGATCCACGATCTGGATGATGTCTTCCTCGGTGAGCTGGTGGAAGACGACGGTGTCGTCGACACGGTTGAGGAACTCGGGCCGGAAGTGCTGCTTGAGCTCTTCGTTGACCTTGACCTTCATCCGCTCGTAGTTCGTCTTGACGTCGCCCTGGGCCGCGAAGCCCAGGTTGAAGCCCTTCGAGATGTCCCTGGTCCCGAGGTTGGTCGTCATGATGATGACCGTGTTCTTGAAGTCCACGACCCGGCCCTGGGAGTCGGTCAGGCGACCGTCCTCCAGGATCTGGAGAAGGGAGTTGAAGATGTCGGGGTGGGCCTTCTCGACCTCGTCGAAGAGGACGACGGAGAACGGCTTGCGGCGCACCTTCTCGGTGAGCTGGCCGCCCTCTTCGTAGCCCACGTATCCGGGGGGCGAACCGAAGAGACGGGAAACCGTGTGCTTCTCGCTGAACTCCGACATGTCGAGGGAGATCAGCGCGTCCTCGTCGCCGAAGAGGAACTCGGCGAGCGTCTTGGAGAGCTCCGTCTTACCGACACCGGACGGGCCGGCGAAGATGAACGAGCCACCGGGGCGCTTCGGGTCCTTCAGGCCGGCTCGCGTACGGCGGATCGCCTGCGAGAGGGCCTTGATGGCGTCCTTCTGGCCGATGACGCGCTTGTGGAGCTCGTCCTCCATGCGCAGCAGACGGGAGGACTCCTCCTCCGTCAGCTTGAAGACCGGGATGCCGGTCGCCGTGGCCAGGACCTCGGCGATGAGCTCGCCGTCGACCTCGGCGACGACGTCCATGTCGCCGGCCTTCCACTCCTTCTCCCGCTTGGCCTTCGCCGCCAGCAGCTGCTTCTCCTTGTCACGGAGCGAAGCCGCCTTCTCGAAGTCCTGGGAGTCGATGGCCGACTCCTTGTCGCGGCGGACGTCCGCGATCTTCTCGTCGAACTCGCGGAGGTCCGGCGGCGCGGTCATCCGGCGGATGCGCATCCGGGAGCCGGCCTCGTCGATCAGGTCGATCGCCTTGTCCGGCAGGAAGCGGTCCGAGATGTACCGGTCGGCCAGGGTGGCGGCCTGGACCAGCGCCTCGTCCGTGATGGAGACACGGTGGTGGGCCTCGTAGCGGTCGCGCAGGCCCTTGAGGATCTCGATGGTGTGCGGCAGCGACGGCTCCGCGACCTGGATGGGCTGGAAACGGCGTTCGAGCGCCGCGTCCTTCTCCAGGTGCTTGCGGTACTCGTCGAGCGTCGTGGCACCGATGGTCTGGAGCTCGCCTCGCGCCAGCATGGGCTTGAGGATGCTCGCGGCGTCGATCGCGCCCTCGGCGGCGCCCGCACCCACCAGGGTGTGGAGCTCGTCGATGAACAGGATGATGTCGCCGCGGGTGCGGATCTCCTTGAGGACCTTCTTCAGACGCTCCTCGAAGTCACCGCGGTAGCGGGAGCCGGCGACCAGCGCGCCGAGGTCGAGGGTGTAGAGGTGCTTGTCCTTGAGGGTCTCGGGCACCTCGCCCTTGACGATGGCCTGTGCCAGGCCCTCGACGACCGCCGTCTTGCCGACGCCGGGCTCGCCGATGAGGACCGGGTTGTTCTTCGTACGGCGGGACAGCACCTGCATGACCCGCTCGATCTCCTTCTCGCGCCCGATGACCGGGTCGAGCTTGGATTCGCGAGCGGCCTGGGTGAGATTCCGGCCGAACTGGTCGAGCACCAGGGACGTGGAGGGCGTGCCCTCCGCGGGGCCGCCCGCGGTGGCCGCCTCCTTGCCTCCCGAGTAGCCCGAGAGCAGCTGGATGACCTGCTGCCGCACCCGGTTCAGGTCGGCGCCCAGCTTGACGAGGACCTGGGCTGCGACACCCTCGCCCTCGCGGATCAGGCCGAGCAGGATGTGCTCGGTGCCGATGTAGTTGTGGCCGAGCTGAAGGGCCTCACGGAGCGACAGCTCCAGGACCTTCTTGGCCCGGGGAGTGAAGGGGATGTGCCCGGACGGGGCCTGCTGGCCCTGACCGATGATCTCCTCCACCTGCTGGCGGACCGCCTCGAGCGAAATCCCGAGGCTCTCCAGGGCCTTAGCGGCGACACCCTCACCCTCGTGGATCAGGCCCAGGAGGATGTGCTCGGTGCCGATGTAGTTGTGGTTGAGCATCCGGGCTTCTTCCTGAGCCAGGACGACAACCCGCCGCGCGCGGTCGGTGAACCTCTCGAACATCGTTAATCGCTCCTCAGAGCGGTCAGGCAGTAAGGGGTCGGTCCCCTCCCTGTCCTTCCGCAGCTTAGTCCCGCAAGCGGGGACCGCTCATTTCAACTGCCGACACCCGGCCCTGCTTCCCGGGGGATCGCCCGCCCCGAACGCCGACAACTCCTCCAACCCGATGGTGCGAGACGATGTTCCCGCAGGCCAGGCAGATAGCCCTTTCGCCAGTACGCCGATGGCGAACGTGAGACGTTTTTGCCCGCGTGTCGCCCCTTCCCACTAGGGATGTCTTACCCGCACCCACCGACAGTCCATGCGGCGCACCCCCGTTCCCTCCGCTACGGGCGAACAACTTCGCGCCGCCTGCCGCTGCGACGCGCCCCCGAGACGGGCACCCGGAGCGATCGGTCGCCGACGGGGCGTAACCCCGTGGCCGGTTCGGCGGTTCATCGGACATGGCCTCCCTCGTCCCGCCGCCCCGCTCGTCGCCGGCGTCCGGCGTCCGCGCCCAGTGGTACGCGGACGAACTGGACTGGCCCACGGCGGGCACCTCACCGCCGCGGCTGCTGACGGGGCCGTGCTTCGACGTCCTGGAGCTACCGGCCGCGGCAGGTCACGCGGCGCTGCTCAGGGTCGGCCCCACCGGTCCGGTGGCACTGGCGGGACAGCGGATGCTGATGCTGGTGGCTCCGGGCAGCGCCGACGAGGTGCCGGGCCTCCTGGACTGGCTCGAGTGGGGCGGGATCGCCCTCGACCTCCGCGCAGTCGGTCACGGCGGGCACATCGACGCCCCGGTGCCTCCCGGCGCTGCGGCCGGCCCGCCGGGGGCCGTCGTCTGGCTGCGGCCCCCGGGGTCGCGCCAGGAGGTGGACGCCTCGCTCCCGGCCCTCGGCGGCCTCGGGAGCAGGGGTGGGGATGCTCCCGATCTCGTACGACTCGTGGACGCGGCGGCGACCGAGTGCCACCGGGTCCGGCTCGCGCTCGCCCGTGACGATCTGCGGACCCATCGGCCGACGGATCAGCCGTTGGCCTTCTCGTAAGCCTCACGGATCTCGGCCGGGACACGGCCGCGGTCATTCACATTGTGGCCGTTCTCGCGGGCCCACCGGCGGATCTCGGCGGTGTCCTTGTTGCCACCGCCGGCGGCACGCCCCTTGCCACGGCCGGCGGCTGCACGGCCTCCGGTGCGACGGCCACTCTTGGTGTACGGGTCGAGAAGGCCACGGAGCTTGTCCGCATTGGCCGTCGTGAGGTCGATCTCGTACGTCTTGCCATCCAGAGCGAACGTCACGGTCTCGTCCGCCTCGCCACCGTCGAGGTCATCAACAAGAAGGACCTGAACCTTCTGCGCCACCGGATTTCCTTTCATCGAAAATGCAGTACGCGGAAAGGAAACCGCTTTTCCCCGGAAAACACAAACCCCTGGGAGAGGTTCAGGAGTGCAGGAACGCGGGAAACGTGCGCGATTCGGACATAGGGTTCCGAGGTGTTCCGGCGTTCACAGGTGCAGAAGCATCCGGCTGTTGCCCAAGGTGTTCGGCTTCACTCGTTCGAGACCCAGGAACTCGGCGACACCCTCGTCATAGGAACGCAGCAGCTCGCTGTAGACATCTCCGTCGACCGGAGTCTCCCCGATCTCGGTGAAGCCGTGCGCCGCGAAGAAGTCGACTTCGAACGTCAGGCAGAAAACCCTGCGCACTCCGAGCCAGCGCGCGGTCTGCAGGAGCTTGTCCAGTACCTGGTGCCCCACTCCCGCACCCTTGATGGCGTGGTCGACGGCGAGGGTACGGACCTCGGCGAGGTCTTCCCACATCACGTGCAGTGCGCCGCACCCGATGACCCTGCCGTCCTCGTCGCGTTCGGCGACCCAGAACTCCTGGATGTCCTCGTAAAGGGTCACCGTCGCTTTGTCGAGCAGGATGCCTTGGGAGACGTAGCCGTCAAGGAGTCCCCGGACCGACGCGACATCGCTCGTCCTGGCCCGGCGGACGGTGATGGCCGGCCTATTCACCGACGGGCCGGTATGAAGATCTGAGGGAGATCCGGTTTCCGGCAGGATGCGAGCTCCGGTTTGCGACTCGGGACGGCGCTCGGTTTGCGACTGCTCTGAGGACATCCCCCGACGCTATCGCCCGCCGTCCGACGGCGCCTCATCGGCCGCCGCCCCGCCGTCCGGACGACTCCCGGAGGGTTCGGGGACGGTGGGCGCCACGACCTTCATCGCATCGCGCAGCGCCTCGCGCTGATCCTCGGACATCATGCCGAAGAAGGCGACCAGCGCGGCCGCCGGGTTGTCGCTCTGCGCCCAGGCTTCGTTCATCAGTGCGGCCGCGTATGCCGCGCGGGTGGAGACGGCCGTATATCGATAAGCCCGGCCATCCACTTCCCGGCGGACCCAGCCCTTCTGATGGAGATTGTCCATTACC
The DNA here is from genome assembly GCF_042755185.1 of Streptomyces sp. NPDC059166. Classification (NCBI taxonomy): domain Bacteria; kingdom Bacillati; phylum Actinomycetota; class Actinomycetes; order Kitasatosporales; family Streptomycetaceae; genus Streptomyces; species Streptomyces sp. NPDC059166. Next base: position 37,075 of record NZ_JBHZCI010000033.1, read on the forward strand.
GTCATGACGGTCGTGTACGCGATGGACCGTTCCTGTTGAAGGTCCTCGAGAACTTCCCGCACGGTGACCGGGCGGTTCCATTGCCAGACCCGTGTCATCACGGTGTCTTCCAGCTCTCCCAATTGGCGGGGCACACCATCACCCTAGTGCTAGATGTCTGGAATGGGATAATTCCGGCACCGCAAAAGGGCGCACGGCTCCCAGGAGCCGTGCGCCCTTCGTGCTGGTCCGGGTCAGACGCCCTCGGGCCGCGGAGCCTGGCGGGCCGACTCGGCGCGGGCGAGCGCCGCGTCGACGGCGGCGTCCTCCTTGGCCTTGTTCGGGCCGCCCTGGCTCTTGATGATCGTCCTGACGAGGCCGATGAAGAACACGGCCATCACCACGGGGGGAACGAGCGCGGATACGTAGTCCATGCCGTCCAGAGTAGCGAGCCAGGCATTCCGGGCATCGAGCGGGTGGAGCGCGCCGTGCCCGGGCACGGCGCGCTCCGGACGCGCTCAGGACACGGCGCGCTCCTCCTGGGGAGAGGGTGCGGGGGCGGGCCTGCGGCGAGGCGGGAAGACCTCCGACGGCTTGGGCGCCGGGCGCTCCCCCGGAGCCGCCGGGCGGGCCGGCTGCGGCGTCCGCGGCCGTTCGGGCTCCTCGGCCGCCGCGAGGCCGCCGGGCAGGGCGAGCAGCCTGCCGCGCGGCGCGGGGGGCGCGACCTGCGCGGTACGCCCGGCGAGGCGCGCCCGCACGGAGCGCTCCGCGAGCACCTGGCAGCGCTCCAGCAGCGCTGCCGCGACCGGACCGCCCCGCAGTGCGCGGAGCGCCGCGAGGTCGTCGGGCCGGGGGTCGTACCCGGCCGCGAGAGCGTCCTGGAGCAGTTCGAGATAACCGCTGAGGGAACCCGGCAGGGCGTCGCGGTAGCGGGCGAGATCGGCGAGGAGGAAGGCGCGCAGCCGGCCGGCCTCTCTCGCCGCCTCGTCCACCGCCTCGGCGAGCCGGAGGCAGTCCTGGACGTCCTCGTCCGGCAGGGGCGTGGGGTGGAGGGCGTTGGCGAGAGCACGTCGGAGCACCCGGAGCTCGTCCGCACTGAACGCCATGCCGCCGCGTGATCCGTAGGGCGTGGGCATGGAGCGACAATACGTGCTAAATGGACAAAATCGGCTTAACTAACCGCCGGGCGGCGCGGCGTAGGGTGCCGCGCCGCCGGTCGTTCCCGCAGGTCGCACGGGCACGGACTACATCCGGGCGATGTTGCGCTCGTACACGAGACGCAGTCCGATGAGCGTCAGCCAGGGCTCGTGCTCGTCGATGACGGTCGAGTCCTTCAACACCATCGGAGCAAGGCCCCCGGTCGCGATGACGGTGACCTCGTCCGGGTCGGCCGCCAGCTCCTTCTTCATGCGCTCGACCACACCGTCGATCTGCCCGGCGAAGCCGTACACGATCCCGGACTGCATGGCCTCGACGGTGTTCTTGCCGATCACGCTCCGGGGCCGCGCGAGCTCGATCTTCCGGAGCTGGGCCCCCTTCGCGCCGAGGGCCTCCACCGAGATCTCGATACCGGGCGCGATCACCCCGCCCGCGTACTCGCCCCGTGCCGACACGGCGTCGAACGTGGTGGCGGTGCCCAGGTCGACGACGATCGCCGGGCCGCCGTAGAGCTCCACGGCGGCGACCGCGTTGACGATGCGGTCGGCGCCGACCTCCTTCGGGTTGTCCATCAGGACCGGCACACCGGTCTTGACGCCCGGCTCCACCAGGACCGCGGGCACGTCGCCGTAGTAGCGGCGGGTGACCTCGCGGAGCTCGTGCAGCACGGCGGGGACGGTCGAGCAGATCGCGATCCCCTCGATGCCGTCGCCGAGTTCGACGCCGAGCAGCGGGTGCATGCCCATCAGGCCCTGGAGCAGGACGGCGAGCTCGTCGGCGGTACGGCGGGAGTCCGTGGAGATCCGCCAGTGCTCGACGATCTCCTCGCCGTCGAACAGTCCGAGGACGGTGTGGGAGTTGCCCACGTCGATGGTGAGCAGCATCAGGCGTCTGCCCCGTCGGTCGCCGCCGCGTCCCTGAAGTCCAGGCCGATGTCGAGGATCGGCGAGGAGTGCGTGAGCGCGCCGACGGCCAGGTAGTCGACGCCCGCCTCGGCGTAGGCGCGCGCGGAGTCGAGGGTGAGCCGGCCCGAGGACTCGAGCATCGCCCGGCCGCCGACGAGAGCGACCGCCTCCGCGGTCTCGGAGGGGGTGAAGTTGTCCAGCAGGATCAGGTCCGCCCCGGCGTCGAGCACCTCGGTGACCTGCTCCATGGTGTCGACCTCGACCTCGATCGCGAGCTCGGGGAATGCCTTCCTGACCCGCTGGAACGCCTCGGCCACACCGCCGGCCGCGATCACGTGGTTGTCCTTGACCAGCGCGGCGTCCACCAGCGACATGCGGTGGTTGACCCCTCCGCCGCAGCGCACCGCGTACTTCTCCAGCGCGCGCAGCCCCGGGGTGGTCTTGCGGGTGTCGCGGACCGCGGCCTTCGTGCCCTCCAGGACGTCCGCCCAGGCGCGGGTCGCCGTGGCGATCCCGGAGAGCCGGCAGAGCAGGTTGAGCGCGCTGCGCTCCCCGGTGAGCAGGTCGCGCGTGCGGGTGGTGACCGTGAGGAGCTTCTGGCCGGCGACGACGCGGTCGCCGTCCTCGACGTGGCGCTCGACCTCGAACTCGTCGGTGCAGACGATCGAGAGGACCGCCTCCGCGATCCGCAGGCCGGCGACCACGCCCGCCTCACGGGCGGTGAAGTCACCGGTCCCGACGGCGTCCTCGGGGACGGTCGCCACGGTGGTGACGTCCTCGCCGCCGTCGAGGTCCTCCTCGATGGCGACATGGGCGATGTCCTCGACCTGGACGGGGTCCAGCCCGGCCTCGGCGAGGAGCTGGGCGAGGGCGGGATCCAGGCCGCACTCCAGTCCGTCGGGGTCGTATCCGTCACCGCAGCCGCAGCCGTCGCCGCAGCCCCCGGGCTCGGCGGGGGCGCCGATGTGGATCAGCGGGACGTCCACGGGTGTGGGGCGCGGATTCTCTTCGGGCGTGCTCACGGTCACTGCTCCTCGGCGGGGTCGGTGCGAAGGCGGGCGGGCGGTTCGGTGTCCGCGGGCCCCACGACTGCGGGGTCCGCGGACCGTACGGGCGGGAACGCGGCGCCGTCCGTGGCGCGGACGACCGGCTGCCGGTCGGCGCCCAGGTGTACGACGAGGTGGCGGCGCCAGGCGGCGTCGTCGCGGTCGGGCCGGTCCTCACGCCAGTGGCAGCCGCGGGTCTCCTCGCGTTCCCTGGCCGCGGCGACCAGGACCCGGGAGACGAGCAGGAGGTTGGTCGCCTCCCACGACTCCACCCCGGGCACGGCGTCCTTGGGGTCGCCGTCCTCGGCGGCGGCGCGCTGCAGCGCCTCCAGTTCGGCGGCGGCGGTGGCGAGGCTGCCGGCGGTGCGGATGACCCCGGCGCCCCTGCTCATGATCCGCTGGATCGCCGTCCGCGACTCCGCCGCGAGGAGCGGGACGGTGCCCGTCCCGGCAGCCGGCACGGGACCGGTCCGCGAGGTGGCCGGGCGCGGGCCCTCGACGATGTCGGCCGCGATCCGCTCGGCGAACACCAGGCCCTCCAGGAGGGAGTTGGACGCCAGCCGGTTCGCCCCGTGCACCCCGGTGCAGGCGACCTCACCGCAGGCGTACAGGCCCGGCACCGTGGTGCGGCCGCGCAGGTCCGTCCGCACACCGCCCGAGGCGTAGTGGGCGGCCGGGGCCACCGGGATCGGCTCCGACACCGGGTCGATGCCGTGGGCGCGGCAGGCGGCGAGGATCGTCGGGAAACGCCGCTCCCACATCGTGGCGCCGAAGTGACGGGCGTCGAGGTACATGTGCTCGGTGCCCTGGAGGTGCGTCTGACGGGTGATGGCCTTGGCGACGATGTCGCGCGGGGCGAGCTCCGCCAGCTCGTGCTGCCCGAGCATGAAGCGCGTGCCGGACGCGTCGACGAGATGGGCGCCCTCGCCGCGCACCGCCTCGGAGACCAGCGGCTGCTGGCCCTCGGAGTCCGCGCCGAGGAAGAGGACGGTCGGGTGGAACTGCACGAACTCGAGGTCGGACACCTCCGCGCCGGCCCGCAGGGCGACGGCCACCCCGTCGCCCGTGGAGACGGACGGGTTGGTGGTGGCGGAGAAGACCTGCCCCATGCCGCCCGTGGCGAGCACCACCGCGGGGGCGCGCACCGCGCCGACGCCGTCGTGCTGGCCCTCGCCCATGACGTGGAGGGTGACGCCCGCCGTCCGGCCGTCCTCGTCCGTGATCAGGTCCAGGACCAGGGCGTTCTCGATGGTGCGCAGCGCGGCGGAGCGGACGGCCTCGACGAGGGCCCTGGAGATCTCGGCGCCCGTCGCGTCCCCGCCCGCGTGCGCGATCCGACGGCGGTGGTGACCGCCCTCCCGGGTCAGGGCGATGTCCCCGGTGTCCGTGGTGTCGAAGTGCGCGCCGGTTTCGATCAGGCGGCGTACGGCGTCGGGCCCTTCCGTGACCAGGGTGCGCACCGCCGCCTCGTCGCACAGGCCCGCCCCGGCGACCAGGGTGTCGTCGAGGTGCTGTCCCGGGGTGTCGCCCTCCCCGAGGGCGGCGGCGATGCCGCCCTGCGCCCAGCGGGTGGATCCGTCGTCGAGGCGGGCCTTGGTGACGACGACGGTCGCGAGTCCGGCGGCGGCGCAGCGCAGAGCGGTGGTGAGACCGGCCACGCCGGAGCCGACCACGACGACGTCGGCGTCGATGGCCCAGCCGGGGGCGGGGGCGGTCAGCCGTATTCCGGTCATGTCAGCGCTCCGAGCGTCAGCGGGATGTTGTCGATCAGGCGGGTGTCTCCCACCCGCGCCGCGACGGCGAGGACGACGTCCCCGCTGACACGGTCGTCCGGGACCGCCGCGAAGTCCGCCGGGTCCACGAGTGCGACGTAGTCGAGGGTGAGCGGCACCTCTTCGCCGGCCGCCTCGTCGAGCACGGCTCGGGCCGCGGCCAGGACCGCGGAGGGCGCGACCGTCGGCCTGGCCAGGGCGACGGCCTGGGAGTCGGCGGCGGCTCGGGCCTCTCCCAGCCGGGTGAGAGCGGCAGCCCGGCCGTCGCGCTCCGGGAGCGTGCGGGCGCGGGCGTGCAGCGTCTGCTGGGCGACGAGCCGGTCACGGGCGGCGAACAGGGCCCGGGGCAGGGCGAGTGCCGTACGCCGCTCCTCGGGGGAGAGGAACCGGTTACGGCTGGAGAGCGCGAGGCCGTCCGGGTCCCGGACGGTCGGTACGCCGACGATGTCGATGCCGAAGTCGAGGTCGCGGACCATCCTTCGGACCAGGGCCAGCTGCTGGGCGTCCTTCTGCCCGAAGAACGCGGCGTCGGGCCGGGTCAGGTGCAGGAGCTTCGCGACGACGGTGAGCATCCCGTCGAAGTGGCCCGGGCGGGAGGCGCCTTCCAGCCGTTCGCCCATGGGTCCGGCTGTGATCCTGACCTGGGGCTCGCCGCCGGGGTAGACCTCCTCGACGGAGGGGGCGAAGACGGCGTCCGCACCCGCCGCGGAGGCCACGGCGAGATCGGCGTCCAGGGTCCGCGGGTACCTGTCGAGGTCGGCGGCCTCACCGAACTGCAGCGGGTTGACGAAGACCGTGACGACGACCTGCCCCTCGGGGCCGGCTGCGGCACGCGCCGCGCGGATCAGCGTGGCGTGGCCGTCGTGGAGCGCGCCCATCGTCATCACGACGGCGCGGACCGCCCCGTCCGCCCGGCCGAGGGCCTCCAGTTCCGCGGTCGAGCGCAGCAGGGTCGCGGGTGCGGTGTTCATCGCTTCTCCCCAGGCCCCGAACCGTCCGGGCCGTGTGTTCCGTTCGTTCCGTTCGCGGCGCCGCCGTCGGCGAGCACGCCGAGGAGGTCCTCCGCGGACTCGGGCTTGAGCAGGCCGTGGTCGAGTGCCCGGTCGGCCGTGGCGCGGGCCATCGCGAGATAGCCGGCGACCGTCTGCGGGGCGTGCGCCCGCAACTCCCGGATGTGGGCGGAGACCGTACCCGCGTCGCCCCTGGCGACGGGGCCGGTCAGCGCGGCGTCCCCCGAACGCAGGGCGTTGTCGAGCGCCGCCCCCAGCAGGGGCCCGAGCATCCGGTCGGGCGCGCCGACACCCGCGGTGCGGAGCAGCTCCATGGACTGCGCGACCAGGGTGACCAGGTGGTTCGCCCCGAGCGCCAGAGCCGCGTGGTAGAGCGGGCGGGACTCCTCGGCGATCCACTCGGGCTCGCCGCCCATCTCGATGACGAGCGCCTCGGCGGCGAGCCTCAGCTCCTCGGGGGCGGTGACACCGAAGGAGCAGCCCGCGAGCCGTTGGACGTCGACGGAGGTGCCGGTGAAGGTCATCGCGGGATGCAGCGCGAGCGGGAGGGCCCCGGCCCGCAGAGCGGGGTCGAGCACCTTCGTCCCGTACCGGCCGGAGGTGTGGACGAGGAGCTGGCCCGGCCGGACCGCACCGGTCTCGGCGAGGCCCTCGACCAGACCGGGCAGCGCGTCGTCGGGGACGGTCAGGAGCACGAGTTCGGCGCGCGCGAGGACCTCGGCGGGGGGTACGAGGGGGACGTCGGGGAGCAGGGCGGCGGCCCGGCGCACGGACGCGTCCGAGACGCCCGACACGGCGACCGGCCGGTGCCCGGCCAGCGCCAGCGAGGCGGCGAGGGCGGGGCCGACCCGTCCCGCGCCGACGACTCCCACGGTGAGGCGGGCGGGACGGTCCCTCGCGTCGAGGGCTTCCTTCGAAACTGATGCGTTCACGCGGCGATGGCCTTCCGTTCCAGTCCGCGGGGGGTACCGGACGATTTCTCTGCATGCTACGCCAGCGTTTCGGCACACCCCCAGATCATCCACACCCTGTGGATAACTTTTGACGGAGAGGGAGCCCGGGGTGGGCGGCGGCGACGGCCCGGGCGATGATCGTCCCATGGGAGACACGGACGAACAGAAACGACGTCACCGCAGGCTGAGCGCCTGGCAGCGGTCCACCAGGGTGCTGGCCAGGGCTTCGGCCGACCACACCCTGGCCACCCGGCTCGCCGCGCTGGCCGCCGACGCGGGGACGGTGCACGACCTGGACGAGTGGACGGATGTGTACGGCGACGGCGTCGTCGCCGAGGTCGAGCGGCGTACCGCCGCCCTCCTCGGCATGGAGGCGGCCGCCTTCTTCCCGACGGGCACGATGGCCCAGCAGGTCGCGCTGCGCTGCTGGGCAGGCCGTACCAAGGACCCGGCCGTGGCCCTGCACCCGCTCTCCCACCCGGAGGTGCACGAGCGGTCCGCTCTCTCCGAGGTGAGCGGGCTGCGCACCGTGTATCCCACGACCGCGCCCCGCCAGGCCACGGCGGACGAGATCCGGGACTTCCCCGAGCCCTTCGGCACCCTGATGGTGGAACTCCCGCTGCGGGACGCGGGCTTCGTCCTGCCGTCCTGGGAGGAGCTGGAGGCGTCCACGGCCGCCGCACGGGAGCGGGACGCGGTGGTGCACTTCGACGGCGCGCGGCTCTGGGAGTGCGCCTCCCATCTCGGACGCGGTCTCCCTGAGATCGCCGCCCTCGCGGACAGCGTCTACGTCTCCTTCTACAAGTCCCTCGACGGGCTGTCCGGCGCGGTACTGGCAGGCCCGGAATCCCTCGTCGACGAGGCGCGCACCTGGCGCCACCGTTACGGCGGGCAGGTCTTCCAGCAGTATCCGGCCGCGCTCTCCGCCCTGTTGGGCCTGGAGCGCGAACTCCCCAGGCTGCCGTCGTACGTGGCCCACGCGAAGGTGGTCGCCTCCGCTCTCGCGGAAGGCTTCACCGGTTCCGCGGTGCCCTGGTTCCGCGTGCACCCCGAGCCGCCGCACACCCACCAGTTCCAGGTCTGGCTGCCCTACGGCGCCGCCGTACTGGACGAGGCATCGGTGAGGCAGGCCGAGGAGACGGGCGTGACGCTCTTCCGCCGCTGGTCCGCGGCACCGTCCGGGCCGCCCGGACTCTCGTACACCGAGGTCACCGTGGCGGCTCCGGGACTGGAGTGGACGGCCGCCGACGTGGAGGAGGCGGTGGCGGGGTTCGTGGCGCGGCTGCCGTAGCGCGCGGGTCACCGGGCCCTCAGGGGAGGGGCGGCCGGTGCGCGGCCGTCCAGGCGCGTACCCGCCGCCGGATCAGGCTCAGGATCTCGCGGTCGTGGGTTCCGGGGTGCGGGGGCGGCCCTTCGCCGTGCTGAGCGGCGCGCACACTGTCGAGCATGTGCTGCTGAACGCTGTCCATGGCTCCAGCCTGACCCCGGCGCGCCACGCACGCCCGCGCTCGGAACCACCCGCGCGGCGGTTCGGCCGGAGCGGGACGGTTCCGGGGATCCTCCCGCCGGCGGTGGCCGCCTCGGTCCAGGCGGATGTGCCTGATGCCGCCGCCGAACGGCCCGTTGATCCGGATCGGGGGGCTGCCGCGGTCAGACGGCCCCGCCGCCCGCCCGGACGAGCCCGGTCTCGTACGCGAGGACGACCACCTGGACGCGGTCCCGCAGGGCGAGTTTGGTCAGGATGCGGCCGACGTGCGTCTTCACGGTCGCCTCGGACAGCACCAGACGTCCCGCGATCTCGCCGTTCGAGAGGCCCTGCGCGACCAGCAGCATCACCTCGCGCTCCCGCTCGGTCAGCTTTCCGACGTGCCCCAGCCGGGGCTCCTCCTTGCCGCTCGGGAGCATCGGTGAGAACCGGTCGAGCAGCCGGCGGGTCGTGGAGGGCGCCACCACCGCGTCCCCGCTGTGCACGGACCGGATGGCGGAGAGCAGTTCGCCGGGCGGCACGTCCTTGAGCATGAATCCGCTGGCCCCGGCCTTGAGCCCGGAGAAGGCGTACTCGTCCAGGTCGAAGGTGGTCAGGATCAGCACCTTGGGCGGATCGGTCCGCGCCCGGATGCGCCGGGTCGCCTCGACGCCGTCCAGACGCGGCATGCGCACATCCATCAGGACGACGTCGACGGCGGTGGACGCCAGGGCCTCGATCGCCTCGGCGCCGTCACCGGCCTCCGCGACGACCTCCATGTCCGGCTGGGCGGCGAGCACCATCCGGAAGCCGGTGCGCAGGAGCACCTGGTCGTCGACGAGCATCACGCGGATGGTCATGGGGTTCCCCGTCCTTCTGCCACTGTCCCGGCCTGCCGTCTGTTCGAGAGGCCGGCACTCACGGACCGGCCGGCTTGAGCGGGAGCAGCGCGCTGATCCGGAAGCCGCCGCCCTGACGCGGTCCGGCGTCCAGGGTCCCGCCGACCATACCGACGCGCTCGCGCATGCCGATCATCCCCTGGCCCGCGCCGTCCGCCCCGCCGTCCTCGTAGAGCTCGTGCGGCGCTCCGCGCCCGTCGTCCTCGACGAGCAGCCCGAGTCCGTCGTCGAAGTAGACCAGCCGCACGCTCGCCCCGGCGTCCGGGCCGCCGTGCTTGCGGGTGTTGGTGAGCGCCTCCTGGACGATGCGGTACGCCGTCAGTTCGACCCCGCTGGGCAGGGGCCGCGGAGTCCCCTCGATCTTGAAGTCGACCGCGAGACCCGTCTCCCGGACCTTGCCGACGAGTTCCTGGATCTGCTCGACGTCGGGCTGGGGGACGTACTCCCCGCTCTCCTCCGTGTCCCCGGTGCGCAGCACCCCGAGCAGCCGCCGCATCTCGGCGAGCGCCTGGCGGCCGGTTCCGGAGATGGTCTCCAGGGCCTGCCGGGCCTGATCGGGGGACGAGTCCATGACATATGCGGCGCCGTCCGCCTGGACCACCATCACCGAGACGTTGTGCGCCACGACGTCGTGGAGTTCACGGGCGATACGGGCGCGCTCCGCGGCGACGGCCACCTTCGACTGCGCCTCACGCTCCCGCTCCAGCCGGGCGGCCCGCTCCTCGAGCTGGCTGAAGTAGGCCCGCCGGGTGCGTATCGAATCGCCCAGCACCCAGGCGAGGACGAACGGCACGGTCATGATGACGACGTAACCGGTCGTCTGCACCCAGCCGCCCGTGGGCGCCTCGTCGGGCCAGCGCAGCCGCGACAGCCCGGCGGCGGTCAGGGCGCATCCGAGGGCGAGCCGCGCGGCCCGGCGCTCCCCGACCGTGGCCACCGTGTACGTGATCACCAGCATGGCGAAGTCGGGCACCCGGGGCCGCACCCCGAAGGCCAGCTGGGCGAGCCCCATCAGGATCGCGAGCAGCAGCATCCGCTCCGGCGCCCGGCGGCGCAGCGCGACCACGGTGCAGAGCCCCACGGCGATCGGCACGGCCGCCACGCGCTCGCTGCCGCTGCTCTCCTGGTCCGCCACGATGGACACGCCGGAGACCCCGAGGAGCAGGACAGCCCAGAGGGTGTCGACGCCCGTCGGGTGTCTGCGGATGAACTCGTAGAAGCGCTGCACGTCACCCAGCGTAGGGACAGCTGATCGGTGCCGGGGTCAGCCGGAGGGCCGATCCGGGTTCCGGGACCCTACTCCCCAAGGTGGAGACTTGCCTACGTGACGTATGACTGGTGCCGCTGGCGGGAGGCCTCCGAGACGGCTCTCTACGGGGAGGCGGGGTTCTACCGGCGCCCGGAGGGCCCGGCCGGCCACTTCCGTACCTCGGTCCACGCCTCGCCGCTGTTCGCCGGCGCCGTGGCCCGCCTCCTTGCCCAGACGGCCCGGGAGCTCGACACCGACTCGGTCGCGCTGGTGGACATGGGAGCGGGGCGCGGCGAACTGCTGACCGGGGTGCTGGCCGCGCTGCGGGAGGAGGATCCGGCCCCCGGTCTGACCGTGCGGGCCTGCGCCGTGGAGATCGCCCCCCGGCCCCCGGGTCTTGACCCGGCCGTCGAATGGCTCTCCGAGCCGCCCCGGGGGGTCCGCGGGCTCCTCTTCGCCAACGAGTGGCTGGACAACGTCCCCACCGACATCGCCGAGGCGGACGCGGACGGGGTGCCGCGCTACGTCCTCGTACGGACGGCCGACGGCGCGGAGCGGCTGGGCGATCCGGTGACCGGCGAGGACGCCCGGTGGCTCAGCCGCTGGTGGCCGCTGAACCGCCCGGGAGAGCGGGCGGAGATCGGCAGGCCCCGGGACGAGGCCTGGGCCTCGGCCGTGTCCACGCTGGCCGCGGGGACGGCCGTGGCCGTCGACTACGCCCATGTACGGGACGCGAGGCCGCCGTTCGGGACCCTCACCGGGTTCCGTGACGGGCGCGAGGTGGCGCCCGTGCCCGACGGGAGCTGCGATCTGACCTCCCACGTCGCACTGGACGCCTGCGCGGCCGCCGTGGGGGGCGGGGCCGAGCTCACCGATCAGCGGACCGCGCTGAGGGAGCTGGGCGTCAGCGGCGAACGGCCGCCGCTGGCAAGGGCGTCGGCCGACCCGGCCGGCTACGTGCGCGCGCTCGCGTCCGCCGGTGAGGCCGCCGAGCTCACGGCACGCGGCGGGCTGGGCGATTTCGGCTGGCTGCGCCGGCGGGTGCCCGGACGCGAGGAGGGATACTGTCCCGCATGACGGAGACGACGATCGGCATCGGCGGCGCGGCGGAGAGCACCGACATGGTGCTGAACATCGGTCCGCAGCATCCCTCCACCCACGGGGTGCTCCGGCTGCGGCTCGTCCTGGACGGTGAGCGCATCCAGCGGGCCGAGCCTGTCATCGGCTACATGCACCGGGGCGCGGAGAAGCTCTTCGAGGCCCGTGACTACCGGCAGATCATCATGCTCGCCAACCGCCACGACTGGCTGTCGGCGTTCTCCAACGAGCTCGGGGTCGTGATGGCCGTCGAGCGGATGCTCGGCATGGAGGTCCCCGAACGCGCCGTCTGGACGCGGACGCTGCTCGCGGAGCTCAACCGGGTCCTGAACCATCTGATGTTCCTCGGTTCGTACCCGCTCGAACTCGGCGGGATCACCCCGATGTTCCACGCGTTCCGTGAGCGCGAGGAGCTCCAGGCCGCGATGGAGGAGGTCTCCGGCGGCCGGATGCACTACATGTTCAACCGGGTCGGCGGCCTCAAGGAGGACCTCCCGGCCGGCTGGCTCGGCCGGGCCAGGGACGCCGTGGCGTCCGTGCGTTCACGGATGGACGTGTACGACCGGCTGGTGCTCGGAAACGAGATCTTCCGGGGCCGGACCCGCGGGGTGGGCGTGCTGTCCGCCGCGGCGGTGCACTCCTACGGGGTGTCCGGACCGATCGCCCGCGCCTCCGGGGTCGACTTCGACCTGCGGCGCGACGAGCCGTACCTCGCGTACGGGGAACTGCGGGACACCCTGAAGGTCGTCACCCGGACCGAGGGCGACTGCCTGGCCCGCTTCGAGTGCCTGCTGGAGCAGACGCACAACGCCCTCGACCTGGCCGACGCGTGCCTCGACCGGATGGCGGAGCTTCCGCCCGGCCCCATCAACCAGCGGCTGCCCAAGGTACTGAAGGCGCCGGAGGGCCACACCTACGCCTGGACCGAGAACCCGCTGGGCGTCAACGGCTACTACCTGGTGTCCACGGGCGAGAAGACCCCGTACCGGCTGAAGCTGCGTTCCGCCTCGTTCAACAACATCCAGGCGCTCACCGAGCTGCTGCCCGGCACGCTCGTCGCCGACATGGTGGCCATCCTGGGCTCTCTGTTCTTCGTCGTCGGCGACATCGACAAGTAGCCCGGCACCGCCCGCCGGGGCGGGCCCGCCGCGGTCAGGACGAGATCGCGCTCCGCAGCTGCACGACGTCCAGCTGCTCGGTCTCGTCGTGCGCGGTCAGGTCGATGACCTTGCCGACCGCCTTGTTGTCGGCCGCGCCCGTGCGGTGCGCCGCCAGCGCCTCCTCGCCCACCACGTCGGCGAGGTCCTCGTTCTGCACGGACTCGATCGCGGCGTTCGCCTTCTGGGTGCCGAAGAAGTCGAAGCTCCCCTGGGGCACCAGGTGCCTGCGGGCAGCCGCGTACGGGACGACCGCGGACGCGGCCTGCGCGGCGCGTGGAGACCTCACGGGGGCGGAGGACGGCTGTGCCGCGGGGAGGGCTGCCTGAGGGCGGCGGTGCTGGAGGTCACCCGCTCCGCCGGCCGCCGCGTGCTTTCCCCGGGGGCCGCCGGCCTCCGTGTCCCGCTCCGCCGACCGTTCGGCGATGTCCCGGCTCCTGGCCAGCTCGGCGGTGCGGCGCGCCTCCTGGAGGGCTGCGTTGCGCGTCAGGTCCTGGAGCGCCTGGGCGGCGCGCGCGTACGCGCCGGGAGTCGGTGTGGACGTCGCGGGCATCAGCTCGCGCGGCGCGGACGCCTCGATGGCGAGCTGTCTGCGGCCCTCCAGGGCACTGGCCCGCTCCGTCTCGGCGGTGGCGTACCGGCGCAGCAGCGCCGCGTGTTCGCCCCGCAGACCGGCCAGTTCGACCCGCTTGCGACGCAGCTTGGTCTCCAGCCGGGTGCGCAGTTCCCTGGACTCCTCGAGGTCTCCCTCGAGCTCGGCTATGCGCTCCTCCGCCTTCCACTCGTCGCCGGCCCGGGCGCGGGTCAGCTCCGCGACGCGCAGCCCCGCGGCCCGGTCCCAGGCCCGCATCATGCAGGCGCCGGTGACGGCGGCTGCCGCCGTCACGGCCACCAGGGCGCGCAGCGCGACGGGTTCCGCGAGGAGCCAGGCCCCGGCGGCACAGACCACCGGCGCCCCGGCCAGCACGGCGGGGGGCAGGATTCTGTGAAGGGGCGGCGAATGGCGGTGGCGTCCTCGTGGCATGGCTCGAAATTTACCGTGCGTACGAGTCGGTTGGGAGGCCACCCGGCAATCTGTTCCCCGCCGGTTACCTGTCCGGCTCCCGGCGGCCTCCCCGCCGACGCTCGACCACGCCTTTCCTACTTCTTGATCAGCCCCTTGGAGCGGAGATAGTCGGCGGCCGCGTCCGCGGGCTTGGCACGCTCGGCATCGACCTTGCGGTTGAGTTCCGCCAGGTCCTCGGTGGTGAGAACTCCGGTGAGCTTCCCGAGCGCTTCGGCGATCTCCGGAGAGCCCGCGTCCTTCGCATTGAGAACCGGAAGGACGTTGTCCGCGTTCTGCAGCTTCTTGTCGTCCTCCAGGAACACCAGCCCGTAGGAGTCGAGGACCGCGTCCGTGGTGGTCGTGAGGACCAGTTGGTCCTTGCCGTCCTTGACCGCCTGCTTGGACTGGGGTGTGCCGACCCCCTTGGGGTCGATGCCCGTGACGTCGATGCCGTAGGTCTTCTTCAGCCCGGGCGCGCAGAAGGGGCGCACCTCGCACTCGTCGCCCGCCGCGATCTTCACCTTGATCTTCGACGCGCCGAGATCGGAAAGCGTGCGGAGGCTGTTCTTGTCGGCGAATTCCTTCGACACCGCGAAGGCGTTCTGGTCGACCGCCTCGCCCGCCGGGAGGACCTTCAGACCGAGCGGGGTGGCGAGCTTCTCCAGAGCGGCCACCGTGGCGGTCACATCGCCCGAGGCGACCGGCTTCTTCTCCGCCTCCTGGGCGCCGTTGACCTTGGCGTTGAGGAATTCCGCGAGCGTGGCCGCGTATTCCGGGACGACGTCGATCTCCCCCTTCTCCAGGGAGGGTTCGTAGAGTTCGCGGTTCTTCACCGTGGTGACCGAGGTGTCGTATCCGGCGTCGCCCAGGACCTGGGCGTACAACTCGGCGAGCACCTTGGACTCCGTGAAGCCGGCGGCACCCACCACGAGCGAGCCCTTCCCGGCGCCGGCGTCGGAGCCCTTGCCCGAACCGCCCTCCTTCTCCAGGCTGTCGCCGCCGCAGGCGGCGAGCGACCCTGCCAGCGCGACCGCGCCGATGACCGCTCCCGCTATGCGCGAGGTCCTGCTCATGTTGTTCTCCGTCCGCGAATGATGGTGTGCACAGTCCGAGATGGGCCGCTCAGGTGGTCCGGCGGCGGCGCAGGGGCGACAGCAGCCGGTCGAGCACCACGAGCACGCCCTCCACCACCAGGGCCAGGAGGGCGACGAGGACGGCGCCCGCGAAGACCTGCGCCGTGTCGTAGGTGTTGAACCCGGCGGTGATGATCCGGCCCAGTCCGCCGAGGCCGACCATCGCCGCGATCGAGGCAGTGGCGATCACCTGGACCGCCGCCGACCTCAGCCCGGTCATGATCATGGGGTAGGCGAGGGGGAGTTCGACCCGGAGGAACAGCTGCCCCCCGGACATCCCCATGCCCCGTGCCGCCTCCAGCACCGACCGGTCCACCTCCGTCATCCCGACGTAGGCGTTGGTCAGCAGCGGGGGTACGGCGAAGAGCACCAGCGCGATGACCGTGGGCAGATAGCCGGAGTTCCGCAAGGGCGTCAGCATGAAGAGGGCGAGAACCGCGAAGACCGGCACCGCCCGGCCCACGTTGGAGATGTTGACGGCGAGCCCGCCGCCCTTGCCCACGTGCCCCAGGTACAGGGCGACGGGCAGCGCGAGCACACACGCCGCCGCGAGGGCGATCCCGCTCACGTACAGGTGCTCGGCGAGCCGGTGCGCCGCACCGCCCTCCCCCGACCAGTTGGCCCCGGTCGTGAGCCAGACCCACGCCTCTTCGACGACTCCCATGGATCAGCCGGCCTCCGTCTTCGCGATGCCCGCCCCGGCAGCGGCCCCGGCGGGCCTCCGTATCCGGGTCCAGGGCGTGAGCAGGCGTTGCACGCCGAGCAGGAGCAGGTCCGCGGCCACCGCGAGCAGCACGCAGAGGACGGACGCGGTGAGCACCTGTGCCTTGAAGAGGCTGGGCAGCGCGTCCTCGATGAGGTTGCCGAGACCGCCCTTGCCGACGAGGGAGCCCACGGTCGTCAGCGCGACCGTGGACACCGTGGCGATGCGCAGCCCGGCCATCAGTGCGGGCAGGGAGAGGGGCAGTTCGACCTCGAACAGCAGGCGGACGGGCCCGTATCCCATGCCGCGCGCCGCTTCCCTCGCCTCCTGCGGGACCGCTTCGAGCCCGGCGAGGATGTTGCGCACGAGGATCGTCAGCGAGTAGAGCACGAGCCCGGTGACCACGAGCGCGGCCGACAGCCCGAAGAGCGGGAGGAGCAACGAGAACATGGCGAGCGACGGCACGGTGTAGAGCACCGTGGTCAGCCCCAGCACCGGGCCCGCGAAATGCCTTCCGCGGCGCGCGAGCAGAGCGAGCGGAAAGGCGACCGCGAGCCCGATCAGCACCGATACCGCGGTGATCCAGATGTGCTGGAGCGTCGCATCGGTCAACTCGTGGCTGCGGGAGCGCAGATACTCGCCGCAGATCCAGTCGTTCGTCACCAGGCAGTTCCGATCGGCCATCCGCCCCCACCCCCTGCTGCCCTCGTGATTCCGTACCGTGTCCGGTCGTTGGTGACCCTATCCCCGACCACCGACAATCGCCGAGGCTGTCGTGTTCCGGCAACATGGCCTTCACAGGACCCGCGCCACAATGGGGAATCATGATCCGATTCGAGCACGTCACCAAGCGGTACGCGGACGGCACCACCGCCGTCGACGACCTTTCCTTCGAGGTCGCCGAGGGTGAACTGGTCACGCTCGTCGGGCCTTCCGGATGCGGCAAGACCACCACCATGAAAATGGTGAACCGGCTGACCGAACCGACCGAGGGACGGATATTCCTCGACGGCGAGGACATATCGACCGTCGATCCCGTCCGGCTGCGCCGCCGCATCGGCTATGTGATCCAGCAGGTCGGCCTCTTCCCGCACAAGACGGTGCTGGAGAACACCGCCACCGTTCCCCATCTCCTGGGATGGGGAAGGGAAAAGGGACGCAGGCGCGCCGCCGAGCTCCTGGACCTCGTGGGACTCGACCCGTCCGTCCACGGGGACCGTTATCCGGAACAGCTCTCCGGTGGTCAGCGCCAACGCGTCGGCGTGGCAAGGGCACTGGCCGCGGACCCGCCGGTCCTGCTGATGGACGAGCCTTTCGGCGCTGTCGACCCGGTCGTCCGGGAAAGGCTGCAGAACGAATTCCTGAGACTTCAGGCACAGGTCCGCAAGACCGTCCTCTTCGTCACCCACGACATCGAGGAGGCGGTCCGGCTCGGCGACCGGATCGCCGTGTACGGACAGGGCCGTGTCGAGCAGTTCGACACCCCGGCCACGGTGCTCGGCGCCCCGTCCACCCCCTACGTGGCCGACTTCGTCGGGGCGGACCGCGGCTTGAAGCGCCTCTCGGTCACGCCCGTCGAGGAGAGCGACCTGGACCAGCCGCCGGTCGTGCACCTCGACGATCCGCTGCCGGAGGCGACGGCGCGGCTGAAGGCCGCCGGAGCGCGCTGGGCGGTCGTCCTCGACGCCCAGGACACCCTGCACGGCTGGATCCCGGCGGGTGGCACGGAGGGGGCGGGGGGAACGGTCAGGGACCACGCGCGCCGCATGGAGGCATGGCTTCCGCTGGGCGCGCCCCTCAAGCAGGCCTTCGCCACCATGCTCCAGCACGACGCGGGATGGATCGCCGTCACCGACGAGGAGGGCACCGGCCGCTTCCTCGGCGTGCTGACACCTGCCCGGCTCCACGAGGCGCTGCGCCGCTCGATCGGCGCGGACGCCCAGGACGTACCGCGCGCCGGGATCGCCGTCGATTCCGTCACCGGGGTGAGCTCCGTGTGAGGCACCGCCCCGCGGGCAGGACCTCCCTCCCGCGGGGGAAGCGCCGCCGGAAGTCACCGCCGGACCCCGCTGCCGGGAGGCCGCGCGCCCCCGCCGGCCGCCCGTGCCGGTTCCGCAACCCGTCCGAACCGGGGCGGCCCGTCCGGTGCGCCGTCGTCGGCGACCCGCCCGGGGGAGGCCACCGAATGCCGGACGCGCCCGGCGCCTTGGACCGCACCCGCCCGCCGGCGGAGGCGCGGGCCCCGTCGCGCGCCCGCCGGGGACCGCCGACCGGCGCTTAGGCTGGTCGCATGAGTACGTTGCGAGGACGGGGAACGGTGCGGGGTCTGCCGGAGTGGGACCGCTGCGCGGTCATGGGCGTCGTCAATGTGACGCCCGACTCCTTCTCCGACGGAGGCCACTGGTTCGACACCACGGCGGCGATCAAGCACGGCCTCGAACTGGCGGCCGAGGGGGCTGACCTGATCGACGTCGGCGGCGAGTCGACCCGGCCGGGCGCGAGCAGGGTGGACGAGGAGGAGGAACTGCGCCGGGTCATTCCCGTGGTGCGGGGCCTGGCCTCCGAGGGCGTCACCATCTCGGTGGACACCATGCGGGCGCGCGTCGCCGAGCAGTCCGTCGCAGCCGGGGCCGTCCTGGTCAACGACGTGAGCGGCGGACTCGCCGACCCGGACATGATCCCGGTCGTGGCCGCCGCCGAGGTTCCGTTCGTCGTCATGCACTGGCGGGGCTTCAGCGAGTCCATGAACAGCCGTGCCGTCTACGAGGACGTCGTCGGCGAGGTCGTCGCCGAGCTCGGGCAGCGGATGGAGGCCGTGATCGGGGGCGGCGTGGATCCCGCGAGGCTGGTGATCGACCCGGGGCTCGGCTTCGCCAAGGACGCCGCCCAGGACCTGGCTCTCGTCGCACACCTGGACCGTCTGCGCGACCTCGGCAGGCCGCTGCTCGTCGCCGCCTCCCGCAAGAGGTTCCTCGGCCACGTCCTGGCGGCCGACGGCGCCGCCCCGCCGCCCGCCCGTGAACGCGACGCCGCGACGGCCGCGGTCTCCGCCCTCTCGGCAGCCGCGGGCGCCTGGGCCGTCCGGGTGCACGCCGTACGCCCGACCGCGGACGCGGTCCGGGTCGCCCGTGCCGTCGAGGGAGCGGCGTGAGCGCCCCGCGCGACGAGCACGAGGAGGCGGCCGCCGACATCGCGGCGGTCGAGCAGGCGAACACCGCCTTCTACGAGGCGATGGAACGCGGAGACCTCGACGAGCTCTCCGGCCTCTGGCTCCCCGGCGAGGACCTCACCGTGTCCTGCGTCCACCCCGGCTGGCCGGTGCTCACCGGCCGGGGCGAGGTGCTGCGGAGTTACGCCCTGATCATGGCGAACACCGAGTACATCCAGTTCTTCCTGACCGACGTCGGGGTGTCGATGACCGGTGACACGGCTCTGGTCACCTGCACCGAGAACATCCTCAGCGGCGGTCCGGCCGAGGAGGGAAACTCGCTGGGTCCGCTCGTCGGCCAGCTCGTCGTCGCCACCAATGTGTTCCGGCGCACATCGGAGGGCTGGAAGCTCTGGTCCCACCACGGCTCCCCCGTGCTCGCCGACTCCGACGAGGAGGACGACGAGGAACCGACCGCCTGACCAGGCAGGCCGGACTGCCGGGATTGAGCCCCCCGATCACCGGGTATACGCGGCTACCAGCCCTCTGCCGGGCAGGTCCGCGCACCCGCGAGCGGGACCGGTCGGTGCTCGCGGGTAGATTCGAAAGAAGGCACCGGTCCGCCCGCACGCGGCCAGGTGCCTCAAGAGACGACGAACAGCAGGAGTGATTCGCGTGGATCGTGTCGCGCTGCGCGGCCTCAAGGCCCGTGGGCACCACGGCGTCTTCCCCAAGGAACGGGAGGACGGCCAGACATTCATCGTGGATCTGGTGCTCGGACTCGACACCCGCCCCGCGGCTGCCGCCGACGACCTGTCGAAGACCGTCCACTACGGCGTCGTCGCGGAGGAGGTCGTGGGCGTCGTCGAGGGTGAACCGGTCGATCTGATCGAGACCCTCGCGGAACGCATCGCGCAGCAGTGCCTCAAGCACGAGGGGGTCCAGGAGGTCGAGGTCGTCGTCCACAAGCCGGACGCCCCGATCACCGTCCCCTTCGACGACGTGACCATCACCATCACCCGGAGCCGAGCATGACTGCATTTTCCACCGAAGGGCAGAGCGACCCGACCGTACAGCCGGTTCCCGCAGCAGTCGTCGAGCAGGTGGACGCGGCGGACGTCACCCTTTCCAACCCCAAACGCGCCGTGATCTCCCTCGGCTCGAACCTGGGCAACCGGCTGGAGACGCTCCAGGGCGCCATCGACGCCCTGGAGGACACGCCGGGCCTCCGGGTCAAGGCCGTCTCCCCGGTCTACGAGACGGAACCGTGGGGCGTCGACCCCGGCACCCAGCCGTCCTACTTCAACGCGGTGATCGTCGTGAAGACGACCCTGCCGCCCTCCTCCCTGCTGGAGCGCGGTCAGGCCATCGAAGAGGCCTTCGACCGGGTCCGTGAGGAGCGCTGGGGTCCGCGCACCATCGACGTCGACATCGTGTCCTACGCCGACGTGATCTCCGACGACCCGCTGCTGACCCTCCCCCACCCGCGTGCCCGCGAGCGTGGCTTCGTGCTCGCCCCCTGGCACGACGTGGACCCGGAGGCCCAGCTCCCGGGCGCCGGGCCGGTCGCCGACCTGCTGGCAAGCGTGGGCCGTGAGGGAGTGCTCCCCCGCCCGGACCTGGAACTCCGTCTCCCCGAGTAGTCGTTAGGCTCAGGGGCGGCCCACCACGGGCGGCCCACCACGGGCGGACGACACGGGCAAAGGCGAAGGGCGGCACTCTCGGTGAAGCAACTACGGCTCGGGCTCCTCGCCGGACTCCTCGCCGGAGCCGGCGTGCTGTCCTGGGGCGCGGCGCGCCTCTGGGACGCCCTGGGGACACTGCCGAGCGTGCCGCTCGCCGCGCCCATCGTGCTGGCCGTGATCGCCGTGGTCCTGCTCGCCGCTGCCCTGTCCATCAGGGCGAGGCTGCGCGCCCAGCGGGAGCGCCGCCCCGGGGCGAAGGGCGTGGAGCCGATGATGGCCGCGCGCGCCGTGGTCTTCGGCCAGGCGAGCGCGCTCGTCGCCGCGCTGGTCACCGGGATGTACGGCGGCACGGCCGTCTTCCTGCTGGGATCCCTCGACGTACCGCCCCGCAGGGACCAGGCCGTCTACGCCGGCTTCGCCGTCCTGGCCGGCATCGCGGTCGTCGCCGCCGCCTTCTTCCTGGAGCGCGTCTGCAAGCTCCCCGAGGACGGCGACGACGACGGGAACGCCGCGCCGGCCGCCTGAGCGGACCGGGCCGGAACGCTCCTCAGTCAGCCACGGGGTTCTCGACGAGGGTGATCCGGTTGCCGTCGGGATCGTGAACGGCGGCGAACCGCACCCCTCGCGACCCCGGCAGGGTCTCACCCGCCGTGATTCCCCGGCCGGCGAGCTCCGAGAGGGTCCGGTCGAGATCGTCGACGGCCAGATTCACGAGGGTGCCCCCGGCCTGCTCGGGCGACTGGAAGACCTGGAGCCAGGCGTGCGGGGAGACGTGCCAGTCGGCCAGGCCGTCCATGGGCCTGGCGTCGGCAGGGCGGCCGAACAGCCGCTCGTACCACTCGACGGCCGGCTCGATGGCCATCACGGGTGCCACCGCGAGCACGTGGGTGAAGGACATGGGGTTCCTTTCCTGATGCCCCGGCCGCACGGCCGGGGCCCATCGGTCGAATCCCCCCGCCGAAGGGGCCGGGCGCCGCCGCGCCGGTCCTCCGGATCAGGTCCTGTACCTCCCTGTACGTCCTGGTCAGCGCGCCATGATGAGGCTCATCGCCTCGGCACGCGTCGCCGGATCGCGCAGCTGACCACGGACGGCCGAGGTGAGCGTCTTGGCCCCCGGCTTGCGGATACCGCGCATGGACATGCACATGTGCTCGCACTCGACGACCACGATGACCCCGCGCGGTTCCAGGATCGCCATCAGCGACTCGGCGATCTGCGTGGTGAGCCGTTCCTGCACCTGGGGGCGCCGCGCGTAGACGTCGACGAGCCTGGCGAGCTTCGACAGGCCCGTGATCTTGCCCGAGGTCGCCGGGATGTACCCGACGTGCGCCACGCCGCGGAACGGCACGAGGTGGTGCTCGCAGGTACTGAAGACCTCGATGTCCTTGACCAGCACCATCTCGTCGTGGCCCAGGTCGAAGGTGGTCGTCAGGACGTCCTCGGGCTCCTGGTGAAGGCCCGCGAATATCTCCTTGTACGCACGTGCCACACGGCCGGGTGTCTCCCGGAGCCCTTCGCGGTCAGGGTCCTCCCCGACGGCGATGAGCAGTTCACGTACGGCGGACTCGGCCCGCTTCTGGTCGAAAACGCCGATCGAGCCCTGCCCGTCCAGCGTCACCGGGTCGGTCATCTGTGCCTCGTTCCTGTGTGCGATCGCATGCGCGGCCCGCCCGGACCTCGCTGACGGGGACGGGCACCGCACGGTCCCGACGAAAAAGCCGCGCCCCCACAGGCTAGAACCTGGGGGGCGCGGCATCCATTCCGGGCCTGGTGAAGCCCCCGTGACAGGGGCCACACCGGTCGGCTCAGCTCTCCGGGCGATCCTCGGGGAGCGCCTCCGTGGAGGAGCCGGTGTTCTTGGTGATGTCCTTCGGCGCGATCTCCGGGGTACCCGAACCGTTGGCGGAGCCGTTGGTGAGGGCGAGCTCCTTGGGAGAGAGCACGGGCGGACGGGTGGACGGGGTCCGCCGGGCGGAACCGGTCCACGCCGGACGGGCCGGGCGCTTCACGATCGGAGCGAAGATCTCGGCGATCTGCTCCTTGCCGAGCGTCTCCTTCTCGAGGAGTTCGAGGACCAGGGCGTCGAGGATGTCGCGGTTCTCGACGAGGATCTCCCACGCGTCGTTGTGGGCGGTCTCGATGAGCTTCTTGACCTCTTCGTCGACGAGCGCCGCGACCTCTTCCGAGTAGTCGCGCTGGTGGCCCATCTCCCGGCCCACGAACGGCTCGGTGTTGTCCCCACCGAACTTGATCGCACCGAGACGCTCGGTCATGCCGTACTGCGTGACCATCGCGCGGGCCGTGGCGGTGGCCTTCTCGATGTCGTTCGCCGCACCGGTCGTCGGGTCGTGGAAGACCAGCTCCTCCGCCGCGCGCCCGCCCAGCATGTACGCCAGCTGGTCGAGCATCTCGTTGCGCGTGGTGGAGTACTTGTCCTCTTCCGGAAGCACCATCGTGTAACCGAGGGCGCGGCCGCGGGAGAGAATCGTGATCTTGTGGACCGGGTCCGACTGGGGGGAGGCCGCCGCGACCAGGGCGTGTCCGCCCTCGTGGTACGCGGTGATCTTCTTCTCCTTCTCGGACATGATCCGGGTCCGCTTCTGCGGACCCGCCACGACGCGGTCGATGGCCTCGTCGAGCATGTGGTTGTCGATCAGCTTCTTGTCGCTGCGCGCCGTCAGGAGCGCGGCTTCGTTCAGCACGTTCGACAGGTCGGCACCGGTGAAGCCGGGCGTACGGCGCGCCACCGCGGTGAGGTCCACGTCCTCCGCGACGGGCTTGCCCTTCTGGTGGACCTTCAGGATCTCGAGACGGCCCTGCATGTCCGGCCGGTCGACGGCGATCTGCCGGTCGAAGCGTCCGGGACGCAGCAGCGCCGGGTCCAGGATGTCCGGCCTGTTGGTGGCGGCGATCAGGATGACGCCGCCCTTCACGTCGAAGCCGTCCATCTCGACGAGCAGCTGATTGAGCGTCTGCTCGCGCTCGTCGTGTCCGCCGCCCATGCCGGCGCCGCGGTGGCGTCCGACGGCGTCGATCTCGTCGACGAAGACGATGGCCGGGGCGTTCGCCTTGGCCTGCTCGAAGAGGTCCCGGACACGGGAGGCACCGACACCGACGAACATCTCGACGAAGTCGGAACCGGAGATCGAGTAGAACGGGACGCCGGCCTCACCCGCGACCGCGCGGGCGAGCAGGGTCTTGCCCGTACCGGGCGGCCCGTAGAGCAGGACGCCCTTGGGGATCTTGGCGCCGACGGCCTGGAACTTCGCCGGCTCCTGGAGGAACTCCTTGATCTCGTGGAGCTCCTCGACCGCCTCGTCCGACCCCGCCACGTCGGCGAACGTCGTCTTCGGCGTGTCCTTGGTGATCAGCTTGGCCTTGGACTTGCCGAACTGCATGACCTTGGAGCCGCCGCCCTGCATCTGGTTCATCAGAAACAGGAAGACGACCACGATCAGGACGAAGGGCAGCAGCGAGAGAAGGATCGAGACGAACGGGGACTGCTTCGACGGCGAGACGGTGTAACCCTTCTCGATGTCACCGCTCTCGAACTTCTTCTGCAGGGTGTCGGCGAGCTCGACGCCCTGATTGCCGATGTAGCTCGCCTGGAACTTGCTGCCGGACTCGCCCTGGAGCTTCTGGCCGTCCTTCAGCTCGATCTTCAGGATCTGTTCGTCACCGGTGGTCAGCTTGGCCTGCTCCACCTGGTTCTTACTGATCGCCTGGATCACCTTGCCGGTGTCCACCGTCTTGTAGCCGCCGGACGAGCCGACGACCTGCATCAGCACGACCACGGCGAGGACGGCCAGCACGATCCACATGACCGGCCCACGGAAGTATCGCTTCACGTCCATCCATACGGAGCGAAGTCGCCCCGTCCCTCCTGCCCGTAGGTAAATGCTGCTGTGAGAAAAGACTGTTCTTCGGACGGTACCCCAGCATTGTCACCCGTGACCGCAGGGGACGTCCGGCAAACCTGTCTTCGAAGGCTCCAACGGCCCGGCGACCACGAGGGTTCCCGGAACTCCGGCCGGGTTCGGCCGGTCCGCGGAGGGAGGCCGGTCAGCCGCCGTAGACGTGCGGGGCGAGCGTCCCGACGAAGGGGAGGTTGCGGTACTTCTCGGCGTAGTCGAGCCCGTAACCGACGACGAACTCGTTGGGGATGTCGAACCCGACCCACTTCACGTCGATCGCGACCTTCGCCGCCTCCGGCTTGCGCAGCAGGGTGCAGACCTCCAGGCTCGCGGGTTCCCGCGAGCCGAGGTTGGTCAGCAGCCAGGACAGCGTCAGGCCCGAGTCGATGATGTCCTCGACGATCAGGACGTGCCGGCCCTTGATGTCGGTGTCCAGGTCCTTGAGGATCCGGACGACGCCCGAGGACTGGGTTCCGGCGCCGTACGAGGAGACGGCCATCCAGTCCATGGTGACGGGAGTGGACAGCGCGCGGGCCAGATCGGCCATGACCATCACGGCGCCCTTGAGCACACCGATGATGAGGAGGTCCTTGCCCGCATACTCCGCGTCGATCTTCGCCGCGAGCTCGACCAGCTTCGCGTCGATCTCTTCCTTGGTGAGGAGCACCGACTGGAGGTCGGTGCCCATGTCCTTCTCGTTCACCCGCATCTCTTTCTCTGCCCCGCCGGACCGGGACTCTCGCCCGGGCCGGAACGGCGTCTCGCCTGCACTTCAGCCGCGCTTCAGCTCTGCCGGATCACCAGTCTGCCACCCTGCCGCCGCACCTCGACGCGGCCGGGCAGGTTGATGGCCCCCTGGCCGCGCCAGCCGGTGATGAGCCGGTCGACTTCCTCGATGTGGCGGGCGAAGAGCGAACCGGCCGGGGATCCGGCGTCGATC
This sequence comes from Streptomyces sp. NPDC059166, assembly GCF_042755185.1. NCBI lineage: Bacteria > Bacillati > Actinomycetota > Actinomycetes > Kitasatosporales > Streptomycetaceae > Streptomyces > Streptomyces sp. NPDC059166. The sequence continues at coordinate 62,334 of NZ_JBHZCI010000033.1, forward strand.
ACGGCGCGGCGCAGCACCCGGCGGCGTACCGCGGGCGGCAGGACGGAGAGCTTGCCGCACTCCAGGTGACCGGCGTCGTCGTACACCGAGCGGGCGGCGTCGGCGGCCCAGGTGTCCAGGGCGTCCGCGTCGTCGCGGGAGAGCTGGGCCGTACGGGCGAGCGCCTCCACCACACCCTTCCCCAGCGCCTTCTCGAGCGCGGGCAGGCCCTCGTGACGCAACCGGGAGCGGGTGTAGGCCGGGTCGATGTTGTGGGGGTCGTCCCAGACGGGGATCGACTGGACCATGCAGGCCTTGCGGGCGGTCTGCCGGTCGAGCTGGAGGAAGGGCCGCCGGTACCGCCCCGCGGGACCGGACGCGGCGGCCATCCCGGAGAGCGAACGGATGCCGGACCCTCGGGCGAGGCCCAGCAGGACCGTCTCGGCCTGGTCGTCACGGGTGTGTCCGAGGAGGACCGCGGCGGCTCCGAGGCGCTCGGCGGCGGCGTCCAGAGCGGCGTAGCGCGCGTCCCGCGCGGCGGCCTCGGGCCCGCCCTCGCGTCCGACGTGCACGGCGACGGCCTCGACGGGGTCGAGGTCCATCTCGGCGAGGCGGGCGACGACCTCGTCGGCGCGGAGCCCTGAGCCGGGCTGGAGGTTGTGGTCGACGGTGACGCCGCCGGCCCGGACCGGCAGTTTGCGCGACTCGAAGGCCAGCGCCGAGGCCAGGGCCATGGAGTCGGCGCCGCCGGAGCAGGCGACGAGCACCAGCGGGGTGCCGGGCCGCTCGGGGAGCGTGGAACACCGTCCCCCGGCCCCTGCTTCGGCGAACTCGGCGCGCCCGGCCTGTTCGATGTGACGGTTGTGTTCGGCGACGACGTCGTGGAGTACGCGGCGGACCGCCAGGCGTATCGCCGCGACCGCAGGATGGGGACCCATGTCCGGTGCCCTTCGGGTGGAGTTTCGGGGGCTGCCTCGGAGCGCGCGGGACGGAGTCCCGTCACTCAGAGTGCGTCGATGGTGACAGAGCCAAGCTGTTCATCGAGCATTGCACGCCCTCCCATGCCTCCATGGTCCCCCGGATGGGTGATTGGAGAGGCAATCTCCTTGCCGCCGGACCGGATCCGTATCAGGAATCGGCCTTGCGGTGCACCCGTGCCACCCACTCCGCGGGCGCCGCGATCTCCGCCTTGGTGGGAAGGGTGTTGGGCGAGGTCCACACCCGGTTGAACCCGTCCATCCCCACCTCGTCGACGACGGCACGGACGAACTTCTCGCCGTCGCGGTACTGGCGCAGCTTCGCGTCCAGCCCCAGGAGCTTGCGCAGCGCCAGGTCCAGACGTCCCGCGCCGCGCGCCCTGCGCTGCTGGAACTTCTCCCTGATCTCGCCGACGGAGGCGACCACGTCGGGGCCCACCCCGTCCATCACGAAGTCCGCGTGCCCTTCGAGCAGCGACATCACCGCGGTGAGCCGCCCCAGGATCTCCCGCTGGGAGGGTGTCTGGACGATCTCGACGAGGCTGCGCCCGGCGTCGTCGCCCTCCTCCCCGCGCTCCCCCTCCGGGCGGCTGCCGCCGGAGAAGGCCTGCACGGCCTCCCTGAGGCGTTCCAGGACGGTCATCGGGTCGACGTCGGTCTCGTCGAGGAAAGCCTGGATCTCACCCTGCAGGTGGTCGCGGAGCCAGGGGACGCCGGTGAACTGCGTGCGGTGGGTCTCCTCGTGGAGCGCCACCCAGAGCCTGAAGTCGTGCGGGTCGACCTCGAGTTCCCGCTCGACGTGGACGATGTTGGGGGCGACGAGCAGGAGCCGTCCTCCGCCCTTGGAGGACGCGGGGAACTCCCGGGTCGCCGGGGCGAAGGTCTCGTACTGCCCGAGGACGCGGGAGGACAGGAACGAGAGCAGCATGCCGAGTTCGACGCCGGTGACCTTGCCGCCGACCGCGCCGAGCACCGCGTTGCCGGGGCCGCTGCCGCGACGGTCCTGCATCTTGCCCAGAAGAGGGCGCAGCAGCTCGCGGAAGCCCGCGACGTTGGCCCTGATCCAGCCCGCCCGGTCGACGACCAGGACGGGGGTGTCCTCGGGTTCGTGGCCCTCCGGGATCATCCGGGTGAACGAACGGACGTGCTCTTCCGAGGCCTTGGCATGCCTGCGGAGCTCCGCGACGACCGCGCGGGCCTCCTCGCGGCTGATCTCGGGACCCGGCCGCACGAACCGGGTCGCGGTCGCGACCGCGAGATTCCAGTCGACCATCTCGGCACCACCGATGCTCGTCATGCGTCAACCGTACGTGAGGAGGTCGCTCCGTGGTGGGGTGTCAGCCGCTCACCGGCCGCCCTCGGTGAGAGTCGTGGCCAGTGTGTCGAGTGAGGCCTCCGCCTCGCCGGGGGACGTGGTTCCCGAGGCGAGGAAGGCGAAGGACAGCAGCCGGCCCTGGGCGTCCACCGCTGTCCCGGCGAGGCTGTTGACCCCTGTGAGGGTGCCGGTCTTGGCCCTGACCAGGCCGGTCGCCGGGGAGGTGGCGGTGTATCGGTCGCCCAGCGTCCCGCTGAATCCCGCGATGGGCAGGCCGGAGAGGACGGGCCCGAGCTCGGGGTGGTCAGGCGCCGCGGCGAGCGCGAGCAGCCGGGCCAGGACGTCGGCCGTCACCTTGTCCGCGCGGTCGAGCCCGCTTCCGTCCGCGAACCGGGTCCCGGCCAGGGGGAGGCCCAGGGCCTTCAGCGTCGCGGTGACCGCGCGGCGCCCTCCGGCGAAGGACGCGGGCTCGCCCGCCTTCAGCGCGGTCTGCCTGGCCAGGGCCTCGGCGATGTCGTTGTCGCTGTTGGTCAGTGCCCGTTCGACGAGGGCGGAGAGCGGCTTCGACAGGTGGGTGGCCGTGGTCCGGGACCCCGGCGCGGCGCGTCCGGACGCGGGGGCGGACCGGACCGTGACCCCGGCGTCCTCCAGCAGGCCGGAGAAGGTGCGTGCGGCGTCGCCGGCCGGGTCGCCGGAGCGGGGGGCCGGGCCCTTGCGGCTCTCGTCGAGCCGGCCCTCGTCGGCCATGAGCGCGCTGACGGGCGCGATGTTCTCGTTGGGGCCGATGGGGTGGAGGGCCGGGCCCGAGTACCGCGACGTGTCGTACGTCAGCCGGACGGACGTGGTCCCGCCGTCCCGCAGGGCCTTGGCGGTGTCCCTGGCGAGGGCCCGCAGAGCCGTCGCGTCCAGGGTGGGGTCGCCGCCGCCGACGAGGGTGAGTGTCCGGGAGTCCGGCGAGAGCACGGCCTCGGTGGCGATCCGGTGGTCGGGGCCGAGCGCCGAGAGCGCGGCGGCGGCGGTGGCGATCTTCACCGTGGACGCCGGGGTCATGGGCGTGCCGGCCCCCCGCGCGTACAGCTGCTTGCCGGTGGCGGTGTCGATGACGACGCCGGTGCGTACGGTGCCGAGCGCGGGGACGTCCAGGAGAGGAGCCAGAGCGGCCTTCAGACTGCCCGTGCCCGCCGCGGTGGTGAGCCCCTCCGAGACGCCGAGGGCGCCGAGGACGGCCGGTGCGCTGGGGGCGGGCGCAGGCCCGTCGGGCGCCCGCTCCTGGTGATGTGCGCCACCTGCGCGCCGCTGGACGGCCACCAGGTCCCGCTCGGCCTTACGCTGACCGGAGTCCCAGGGACCGGCGGCGAGGACGGCACCGGCGGCGACCACCAGGCCCAGCACCGCGGAACCCGCGACGAGCCGCAGGTCGTCCGGTCCGCTCCCGCGCTTCAGGTACTTCGGGGTTTTCCACCCGCCCCACCTGTTCAACGGTTCGTCCGTGGGTCGTTCCACCGGCTCGGCCACCGTTGACCAGCCCCTTTCGCGAGCACTCGTCTGCGTGAGGGACACTTAACCACCAGTCGTATGTGTTGATCATGGAGGAGCCACCCGTGGAGTTCGACGTCACCATCGAGATCCCGAAGGGTTCGCGGAACAAGTACGAGGTGGACCACGAGACCGGTCGGATCCGCCTGGACCGTCGACTCTTCACCTCGACCAGCTACCCGGCCGACTACGGGTTCGTGGAGAACACCCTCGGCGAGGACGGCGACCCGCTGGACGCGCTGGTCATCCTGGACGAGCCGACCTTCCCGGGCTGCCTCATCAAGTGCCGCGCCATCGGCATGTTCCGGATGACCGACGAGGCCGGCGGCGACGACAAGCTGCTGTGCGTCCCCGCGTCCGACCCCCGGGTGGAGCACCTGCGCGACATCCACCACGTGTCGGAGTTCGACCGCCTGGAGATCCAGCACTTCTTCGAGGTCTACAAGGACCTGGAGCCCGGCAAGTCCGTCGAGGGCGCCGACTGGGTCGGCCGCGCCGAGGCCGAGGCCGAGATCGAGGCCTCCTACAAGCGCCTCGAGGCGCAGGGCGGCAAGCACTGACACCGCTTCTCCCCGGATTCCGCTTGAGGGCGGGGGACGGGGGATCGCGGCGCTGAGGGCCTGGCGGCCCCGCTGACCGTACGGACGACGGGCGGCGCACCTTCACCGGTGCGCCGCCCGTCGCGTGTGACGGCCCATGACCGTGCTCATACTGGGCAGAAGCGCACCCGGAACGGGCGGTCGAGCAGGAACGAGGTCGAGTGGTGGCGGAACAGGGCGGTCCCGAGGACCAGAAGCCCCAGTCCGACGAGGCGCGCAGCGCGTTCGTCCCACCCGCCGGTGTGGAGCAGCCGACAGCCCCCTCCGACGACGACCACCCGACGTCGGAATTCGCTCTTCCGGCGGGCGTGCAGACGGACCCGTCGGCGCCGTCCGGCCCTGGTCAGGGTTCCGCTTCCGGCCCGGGCAGCGGCTCGGGCTCCGACACGCTGTCGTCCGCCTTCGTCCCTCCGAGCGGGTACAACGCGCAGCAGCAGCCGCCCACCTTCACCCCCGCGCACGGCATCCCGATGGTCCGGCTCACCAAGGAGGCACCTTGGCAGGACCGGATGCGGACCATGCTGCGGATGCCGGTGTTCGAGCGTCCGGCCCCCGAGAGCATCCAGAAGACGGACGACTCCGGGCCCGCGGTACCACGCGTCCTCGACCTGACGCTGCGTATCGGCGAGCTGCTGCTCGCCGGCGGCGAGGGGGCCGAGGACGTCGAGGCGGCCATGTTCGCGGTGGCGCACTCCTACGGGCTCGACCGCTGCGAGCCGACGGTGACCTTCACGCTGCTGTCCATCTCGCACCAGCCCTCCCTGGTCGACGACCCGGTGACGGCGAGCCGCACGGTACGCCGGAGGGGCACCGACTACACCCGGCTGGCCGCGGTGTTCCGGCTGATCGACGACATCACCACCGCGGAGCACGTCGAGGTCTCGCTGGAGGAGGCCTACCGGCGTCTCGCCGAGATCCGCCGTAACCGCCACCCGTACCCCGGGTGGGTGCTGACGGCCGCCGCGGGGCTGCTCGCCGGCTCGGCCTCGATGCTGGTGGGCGGTGGGGTGCTGGTCTTCCTGGTGGCGGCGGCGGGTGCGATGCTCGGTGACCGGCTGGCCTGGCTGTGCGCCGGCCGAGGACTGCCGGAGTTCTACCAGTTCACCGTGGCGGCCATGCCTCCGGCGGCGATGGGCATCGCTCTCACCCTGACCCACTCGACCGACGTACGGCCCTCCGCGGTGATCACCGGTGGGCTGTTCGCCCTGCTGCCGGGGCGGGCGCTGGTCGCCGGGGTTCAGGACGGCCTGACCGGCTACTACCTGACCGCGGGGGCCCGGCTCCTTGAGGTCATGTACCTGGTCATCGGCATCGTGGCGGGTGTGCTGCTGATGCTCTACCTCGGGGTCCAGCTCGGTGCGGCGCTCAACCCGGAGGAACGGTTGGTGGCCAACGACAGGCCGGGAATCCAGATCCTGGCCGCGATGGCGCTGACGCTGGCCTTCGCGGTCCTCCTCCAGCAGGAGCGGTCCACGGTGCTGGCGGTGACCCTCAACGGGGGTGTGGCCTGGGTGATCTTCGGAGCGATGTCCCGCACCGGCGGGATCTCCCCGGTGGCCGCCACGGCGGTCGCGGCCGGGCTGGTCGGCCTGTTCGGCCAGTTGCTCTCCCGCTACCGCTTCAACTCGTCGCTGCCGTACATCACTGCGGCCATCGGCCCGCTGCTGCCCGGTTCCGCGACGTACTTCGGTCTGCTGGGCGTCGCGCAGAACCAGGTGGACACCGGACTCGCCTCGCTCTCCACGGCCGTGGCGACCGCGCTGGCGATCGCCATCGGGGTCAATCTCGGGAGCGAGATCTCCCGGCTCTTCATGCGGGTGCCGGGTGCGGTCGAGGGCGGGGCGCGCCGGGCCGCGAAGCGGACCAGGGGCTTCTGACGGACGAAAGGCGCCCCGGGCCCCCTCAGGGGTCCGGAGCGCCGCGGCTGTGCGGGCGCGCGGTCAGCGACCGTTCTGCCGCCCGTACCGGCCGGGGTCCTCGTCCTGGCCGTCCGCGCCCTCGGCATACGGGCCGGGCTGCCGGGCATCGCCGTATCCGCCCTCACGTGCGACGCCGTATCCACCGTCATGTGCACCGCCGTACGGAGCGCCCTGAACCGCGCCGTACTCACCCGGTCGGCCGTACTGGTCCTGCCGGCCGTACTGGTCCGCCTGGCCGCCGTACTGGCCCTGCTGCCCGTAGTGGCCCGCCTGGCCCTGCTGACCGTGGTGGTCGGCGGGGCCGTACTGGCCCTGCCGGGCCTGCTGTCCGTACTGGTCCGCCGCGCCGTACCCGCCCGCTTGGCCCTGCTGTCCGTACTGGTCCGCCGCGCCGTACCCGCCCGCTTGGCCCTGCTGTCCGTACTGGCCCGCCGCGCCGTACCCGCCCGCCTGGCCCTGCTGTCCGTACGGAGCCTGCTGCCCCTGCTGGGGGTACTGGCCGTACTGGCCGCCGTACGGAGCCTGCCGGCCGTCCTGCGCGCCTCCGTACGGGGCGCCGCCCTGGGGGGCGCCGAGGGCGGTGTCCCGGGTGTCGTACCCGCCGCCCTGGCCGTACTGGTCCGCGGCGTACCCTCCGCCGCCGAAGGGGGCCGCCTGCTCGTTCCTGAAGCGGTGGGCGGTGGAGTCCTGGCCGCCGTCGCCCGCCCCGTCCCGCGGGCCGGAACCCGGGGCGCCGTCGGAGGGGCCACGGCCCTCCTGGCCATCGGCGCCCTCCTTCTTCGACCTGCTGCGCGCCCGCAGGAACTCGATCGCGATCGGAACCACCGAGACGAGCACGATGAGGATCAGGATCATCTCGATGTTCTGGTGCACGAAGTCGATCTGGCCCAGAGCCGCCCCGAGCAGCGTGACCCCGACGCCCCAGAGCACACCGCCGATGATGTTGAAGGTGATGAACGAGCGGTAGTTCATCCGGCTCACACCGGCGATGATCGGCGTGAACGTACGGACGATGGGGACGAAGCGCGCCAGCACCAGCGACTTCGGGCCGTACTTCTCGAAGAACTCGTGGGCCTTCTCGACGTTCTCCTGCTTGAAGAGCCGGGAGTCCGGGCGCTTGAAGAGGGCGGGCCCCACCTTGCGGCCGAAGAGGTAGCCGACCTGGTCACCGATGATCGCCGCCAGCGCGACCAGGACGCACACCAGCCACAGGGGGTACTTCAGGTCGCCGGTCGTCACCAGGAGACCCGTGGTGAAGAGCAGGGAGTCGCCGGGGAGGAAGAAGCCGATGAGCAGCCCCGACTCGGCGAACACGATGAGCAGGAGGCCGGGGAGCCCGAAGGTGTTGAGCAGGTAATCCGGGTCCAGCCAGCTCGGGCCGAGCGCAAGCGTATTCAAGGGTCCGGGCTCCAGGGTCGGTCGATGTGCGGCGGCTGCGTGGCCGTCCCAAGCTATCAACGCCGGAGAGGACGGCTGGGTTCCACCGGCGTAAGCGGGGATGCGCACCGGCCGGACCGGCGCCAGGCTTCTGGTCAGGAGGTGCCACACCATGAGCATCGAGGACTTCGGCGGCGGACAGACCCCCCAGGCGGATGTGCTGGTCGTCACCACGAACGACGTGCCCGGCCACCAGGTGACCCAGGTCATCGGCGAGGTGTTCGGACTCACCGTCCGCTCCCGCCATCTCGGCAGTCAGATCGGCGCCGGACTGAAGTCGATGATCGGCGGCGAACTCAAGGGACTGACCAAGACGCTCGTCGAGACCCGCAACCAGGCGATGGAGCGGCTCGTCGACCAGGCCAGGGCCCGCGGGGCGAACGCCGTGCTGATGATGCGCTTCGACGTCAGCGAGGCCGCCGACGTGGGCACCGAGGTCTGCGCCTACGGCACGGCCGCCGTGATCAGCAGGTCCTGACCCGCGCTCCTGACAGGCACTCCCCACCCCACACTTCCACCGCTCCGGAGTCCTCCATGCCCACGTCCGTGAACGTCGCCGTCATCTACTACTCCTCCACCGGCACCATCTCCGCCATCGCCGAGGCCATCGCGAAGGACGCCGAGAACGCGGGCGCCCAGGTGCGGCTGCGCAAGGCCGCCGAACTCGCACCTCAGGCAGCGATCGACGCCAATCCGGCCTGGGCCGAGCACGCGAGGGCCACGGCGGGCATCCCCGAGGTCTCGCCGGACGACATGGAATGGGCGGACGCGGTGATCCTCGGCACGCCCACCCGTTACGGCAACGTGGCGGCCCAGCTCAAGCAGTTCCTCGACACGCTCGGCGGGCTCTGGCAGGCGGGCAAGCTCGCCGACAAGGTCTACAGCGGCTTCACCGCGAGCAGCACCGCCCACGGGGGCCAGGAGTCCACCCTGCTGGCGCTGTACAACACGATCCACCACTTCGGCGGCATCCTCGTCGCTCCCGGCTACACCGATCCCTCGAAGTTCGTCGACGGCAATCCGTACGGCACCTCCCACGTGTCCGGGCAGGGCGACATCCCGGTCGCCGAGCAGACCCTGACCGCCGCACGGGTCCAGGCGGAGCGCGTCGTGAAGTTCACCCGGGCCATCAAGACCGGACTCGCGTCCGAGAACTGAGGGGACACCCTTCGATGCCGCTCCACCAGGGTTCGCACGGCAAGCCCGCTCCCTCCGACGAGCACCGCAGACTGGCCCTCAACCCGTTCTTCGGGGAGGCCGACCCGACCGCGCCGATGGTCGCGGCTCCCCCGACGCACGTCCTCCCGGACGGCCCGCTCCCGCCTTCGACGGCCTACCGGCTGGTGCACGACGAGCTGATGCTCGACGGCAATTCCCGGCTCAACCTCGCCACCTTCGTCACCACCTGGATGGAGCCCCAGGCAGGCGTGCTGATGGGTGAGTGCCGGGACAAGAACATGATCGACAAGGACGAGTACCCGAGGACCGCCGAGCTGGAGCGGCGCTGCACGGCGATGCTCGCCGACCTCTGGAACGCCCCCGACCCCTCAGCGGCCGTGGGCTGCTCCACCACCGGCTCCAGCGAGGCCTGCATGCTGGCGGGGATGGCGCTGAAACGCCGCTGGGCCGCGAGGAACACCGACCGCTATCCGTCGTCCGCCCGCCCCAACCTGGTGATGGGCGTCAACGTCCAGGTCTGCTGGGAGAAGTTCTGCACCTTCTGGGAGGTCGAGCCCCGCCAGGTGCCGATGGACGGGGAACGCTTCCATCTGGACCCGCAGGCGGCCGCCGAACTGTGCGACGAGAACACCATCGGCGTGGTGGGGATCCTCGGCTCCACCTTCGACGGCTCCTACGAGCCGATCGCGGAGCTCTGCGCGGCGCTCGACGACCTCCAGGAGCGCACCGGGCTCGACGTACCCGTACATGTGGACGGGGCGTCCGGGGCCATGGTGGCACCGTTCCTCGACCCGGACCTGGTGTGGGACTTCCGGCTCCCCCGGGTCTCCTCCATCAACACCTCCGGGCACAAGTACGGGCTGGTCTACCCGGGCGTGGGGTGGGCGCTGTGGCGCTCACAGGCCGAACTGCCCGAGGAGCTGGTGTTCCGGGTCAACTACCTCGGCGGCGACATGCCGACCTTCGCCCTGAACTTCTCCCGCCCCGGAGCGCAGGTGGTCGCGCAGTACTACACGTTCCTCCGGCTGGGCAGGGAGGGCTACCGGGCGGTGCAGCAGGCGTCCCGGGACATCGCGATGCGGCTGGCCGGGGATTTCGAGGCCCTGGAGGACTTCCGGCTGCTGACGCGCGGCGACGAACTCCCCGTCTTCGCGGTGACGACGGCACCGGAGGTGCGGGCCTACGACGTCTTCGACGTGTCGCGGCGGCTGCGCGAGCGCGGGTGGCTGGTCCCCGCGTACACCTTCCCGGCGAACCGCCAGGACCTCTCGGTACTGCGCGTCGTCTGCCGCAACGGCTTCTCCTCGGACCTCGCCGAGCTGCTCCTGGACGACCTGCGCGGTCTGCTGCCGGAGCTGAGGGAACAGGCGCACCCGCTGAGCCGGGACAAGGGGGCCGGCACGGCGTTCCACCACTGAGCCGGGGGCCCGGGCCTGGAGCAGCGCTCGGCGGCGGTCGCTTCAGCTCCGGGCCTCCTCCGCGACCAGGTCGAGCGCGGTCCTGCCGTCCAGCGTCTCGCGGAGGATGTCGGCGTGGCCCGCGTGGCGGGCGATCTCCTCGACGAGATGGACGAGCAGCCAGCGCATCGAGCAGTGCTCGTCCTGCGGGTACCAGGGGGCCGGGGGGAGGGGGAAGGTGTCGTCCATGCTCGCGACGTCGTCGCGGATGAACGACTCCGTCTCCGCCGCCACCCGCGCCCAGAACTCCAGCGTCTCCGGGACCGTCTCCTCACCCACGAGCCGGAAACTGTCTCCCCAGGTCGCCTCGTCGCGCTGCCTCTCGTTCGGACGCCGCTGAGCGAGCCGAAGCCAGTTCAGCTCCATCTCGGCGACGTGCTTGAGCAGCCCCGAGAGGGAGAGCTCGCTCACGCCCGGACGGCTCGCCGCCTGTTCCTCGGTGAGGCCGAGAACCGATCGCCGCACAGCCCCTCGCTGGGCCTCGACGAAGGCGAGGAGGGCTCCGCGCTCGTCTCCGGGCTTCTCTGCGGGAACGTGGGTGACCATGAGGGCGCCTCCTGTGACGTGCCGACCGACTTCCCGGTCAACGTACGGCCCCATCAGGTCGGATACGGTCCGCCATCCGGCGGGTCAGAAGGGAAAGGACGTTCGCCCGTGCTGCACGGAGATCCACTTGCGGGTGGTGAAGGCGTCCCTGGCCGCCGAACCGTCCAGACGTACCGTCCCGGACCCCGTCTCGCCGCCGAAGGCCACCGCCGGATCGTCGTGGACGACAGGACCGTTGACGTGGAACACACCGCCCCTGGATATCCGGCGGGCGAACCGCACGCCGCGCTCGGTGTCCGCCGTGTGGACCGCGCCGCAGAGGCCGCGGGGTCCGTCGTTGACGACGCGTAGCGCCTCGTCCTCGCCGTCGAAGGACACCGGCGCGGACGGCTCGCCCCCGGACTCCCGGCCGTACGCGTCGCCGGTGGGAAGGGCGGACAGCGCGGCGGTGAACCGGCGGGTGAACTCGGCCTCCACCGTCCGGTCCACCAGTACGCGTCCGGCGGCGGCCTCACCGCTCCGCCCCCGGAAGCGGGAGCGGCCGTGGACGGCCGCACGCACGGCCTGGTCGAGGTCGGCGTCGTCCAGGACGACCAGGGCGCTCCCGCCCGCCAGGTCGAGGACGGTCCGCTTGAACAGTCCGGCCGCGACAGCGGCGACACGGCGCCCGACACGTTCCGAGCCGGTGAAGGAGAGGACCTTGGGCACGGGGTGCTCGATGAAGCTGTCCCCGATCTCCGAGCTGTCGGTGATCAGCACGTTGAGGAGCCCGGCGGGCAGCCCCGCGTCCTCGAGGATCCGGGCGACGAGAGTCCCGCCGGCGACCGGGGCGCTCTGATGCGGTTTCACCACCGCGGCGTTGCCCAGGGCGAGGGCGGGAGCCACCGTCCTGACCGTCACCGCGAGGGGGAGGTCACAGGCTCCGATCACACCCACGACCCCGACGGGCACACGGTGGACCCGGTTCTCCCTGCCGTCGCCGAGCGACGGCAGGAGTTCCGCCACGGCTTCGTCCGTCAGCCGCACGGCCGCCCGGAGGAGACGGCCCGTGGCACGTATCTCGTGCTCGGCGGCGGCCCGGGAGACACCGGCTTCGGCGACCAGCAATTCGGCTGTCTCGTCTCGGCGTTCGTCCAGCAGCAGTGCGGCCTTCTCCAGAACGGCGCGGCGTTCGGAATGACCGGCGCCGGCCCATGCGGACTGCGCGCGTTCCGCCGCACGGTAGGCCGAATCGACCTGCGCCGTCGTGGCCACGGTGATGGAACAGAGTTTTTCGCCGTCGCGGGGATCGAAATCAATGATGTCCCACTCACCGTCGCCGGTCAGCCACTCACCGTCGATGTACTGGTGGGCCAGTTCACTGAGGAAGGACATGCAATCCCTTACTGCAGGCGCAGACTCCTGTCGGAGGCCCATCGTACTGTCGGATCAGACCAGTTGGAGGAGTCCGCGAAGAAGATCCCGGCTCTCGTCCGGGCCCGGGCTGTCCTCGTGGAGCCGGACCATGGCCTTTTCGTACTGGGCGACTTCCTCGGCCTTGTCCAGATAGAGAGCGCTCGTCAGCTGTTCCAGATAGACGATGTCCGACAGATCGGATTCCGGGAAACGCAGCATGGTGAAAGCGCCGCTCTCCCCGGCGTGACCGCCGAAACTGAACGGCATCACCTGGAGCGTGATGTTCGGCTGCTCCGACATGTCGATGAGATGCCTCAACTGCGCGCGCATCACCTCGCGGTCGCCGTACGGGCGACGCAGCGCAGCCTCGTCGAGGACGGCGTGGAACCGGGGAGCCCGCTCGGAGACGAGCGCCTTCTGCCTCGCCAGCCTCAGCGCGACCCGGCGGTCGATCTCGGCCGCGGACGCGCCGGGCATGCCCCGGGCGACCACCGCGTGGGCGTAGGCCTCGGTCTGCAACAGCCCGTGGACGAACTGGACTTCGTAGATCCGGATGAGCGAGGCCGCCCCCTCCAGACCGATATACGTCTGGAACCATCCGGGCAGCACGTCCCCGTAACTGTGCCACCAGCCCGCCACGTTGGCCTCACGGGCGAGACCGAGGAGCGAGTCCCGCTCCGCGTCGTCCGTGACACCGTAGAGCGTGAGAAGGTCCTCGACGTCCCTGGCCTTGAAGCTCACCCGTCCCAACTCCATGCGGCTGATCTTCGATTCGGAGGCGCGGATGGAGTAGCCGGCCGCCTCACGGGTGATGCCGCGCGACTCGCGCAGACGTCTGAGCTGTGAGCCCAGCAGGATGCGCCGCACCACAGAACCACTCGACTCGCCTGCCGACACCGGCTTACCGACCCTCCCCATCGCTTCCCGTGCACCGGGGTTCCCCCGAACCCCGGAGGCGGATTCTGCCACCAAAACGCTTCAGCCCGTACTCATTCGATTACAGAGACGGGAAGACTTTCCGAAAGCTTCAAAACTATGAAGCGGAAGAAATGATCCCTTAACGGCACGGTTCCGGTCAGAACCGTCACGTGCACGTGCATCTGCCCTTGCATCTGCCGTGCGCATTCGGAACCATGGCCCCTGCGCACCTGCGTGCTCGTTCGTGTTGTGCCGCTGTACCCGCAGTGCCCGCCAGAAGCAGTGCCGCTACAGCCGCGAATCCCGGGAGTGCCTCGCATGGGGACGAATGGATCGACGATGCTCGAGCCGTTACGGCAGGGCCTTCCCCCCATCGACCCGTCGGCGGTCGCGGGATCGGCGTCCTGCACGCTTCCGGCCCGGTACGAAGCGGTTCGCGGGGCGCGGCGGTTCACCCGTACGACCCTGTGCTCCTGGGACCTGGGTGACCACTTCGACGACGTCGCGCTGGTCGTGTCCGAGCTGGTCACCAACGCCCTCCGGCACGCCCTGCCCTCGGAGGCCGCCCGGGAACGCCAGGACGACACCGTGCGCCTGCACCTCATGCGCTGGAGTTCACGCCTGGTGTGCGCGGTACGTGACCCGAGCGAGCGGGGGCCGGTCGCCGGGGAGGCGCCCGATTCCGCGGAGTCGGGCCGGGGCCTGTTCCTCGTCGAGTCCTTCAGCGACTCCTGGGGCTGGCACCCCTCCCCCGTGCCCGTCGGGGACAAGGCGCCCGACGGCGGGCTCGGCAAGGTGGTCTGGGCTCTCTTCCGGCTGACCGACCACCCCGCCCCGATACCCGAGTGCGTCACGCTGGACGCGCTTCCCGGCTCCCTCTGACCGGCTCCCTCCGACCGACGGCCCCGCGGCACCCCGGGCACCCCGGGTACCGCGGGCCCCACCGGGGACCGTCCGCCGCACGCCCCGGCCGGTCTGCCGCACGCTCTGGCCGGAACGGCCGCACCCGCGCTCAGGCGCCGGTCGCCAAGTGGTCGAACTCCCCGTCCTTGGCGCCCAGAAGCAGCGCCTCTATCTCCGCCGGCGTATAGACGAGCGCCGGCCCGTCGGGGTGGCGCGAGTTCCGCATCGCCACATTCCCCCCGGGCAGTTTCGCGAACTCCACGCATGAACCCTGGGAGTTGCTGTGCCTGCTCTTCTGCCAGACGACTCCGCGAAGCTCTGTGGCCGCCATGCCGTTGTACACGTGGTGCACAGGACGCTCCCGAGTTGCAAGGTGCAAAAGTCAACTACCACGGATCATAGCTGTGTTCATATGCCGATGCATGAGCAGATGCACGTGCACGGGCGGTGCGCGGGTGATTACAGGTTTTCCGCCCGGGTGCCCACCCTTCCTCCGCCTCTATGGGTAACAGACGAACGGATCGCCAATTCGGCTCCCGTCGCACCGCGTTGTTCGATACGCCCTGGTAGCTTGGCGCCGACTCCGGGCCGGGAATCCTGACGAGAGGAAACTCCATTGGACAGCCTCCAACGCTCCGGTGCCCTCGTCGCCACCGGTCTCCTGTCGGCTCTCACCCTGACCGCCTGCGGAGGTGACTCCCCCTCCGCCCGGCCGGACCCGGACCTCGGGCCGGCCTCGACGGGAAGCGCGCCCCCGGTGGGCGGCGGCGAGGACACGGCGACGGCGGCCCCGGACATCGCGGCGCTCCAGGGCAGCTGGACCGGGACGTCCGGCGGGGAGCCCGTCGCCCTGTCGGTCACCTCGGGCAAGGTGGCCCTCGCGGCCGGGCCGCACCTGTGCCAGGGCGAGGTGAAGGACAGGGGCGCGGTGGTGTTCACCCTCGAGTGCCTCGACGGGGACACCGACCGGACCCGCGGAACCGTCGGATCCAACGACGGGAGGAAACTGGTGGTCGCCTGGGACGGCGGGACCGAGGACCCCCTGACGAAGACCGACCCCGGCGGCAGCACACCGAGTGGGCCTCCGTCGCCCTGACGGGTCTCAGGCCCGTCCGCTGCTGATCTCCAGGGCGCGGGAGAAGTCCTCCAGGGCCCGCAGGAGCAGGATGGCGCCGTTGCGCACGAAGGAGTCGGGCGGAGGCCCCTGAGCCCCGGCCTGCCGGGCCAGCGCCGCCCGCACCGGCTCCCAGTCCGGCACCCGGCGCTCCCGCACCGCCTTGGCCCCCTCCTCGGTGGCCAGGCGCAGCGCATCGGACAGTTCCGCCGCCTCGGGCACCGGTGTGGCGGACGCGGCGGGCAGATGGGCTTCCATCAGCATCGCGACCCGGCCGAACTGGGCGAGCGCGTCCTGCGCGTCGGCGGCGGACGTCCGGGAGATCCCGCGATGGCGGACCGGTTCGAGCTGGGCCCGCTCCAGCGCCTCCTGCCACACCATGCGGGCCTCCCTTGTGGTGAGCAGGGCGGCCCGCACCTCGTCCAGGCTCCGGGACGAGGGGTCCGCGTACCTGTCCAGGACCGTGGCGGCGTACCGTCCGTCCGTGGTCACCCAGCCGGCCAGCCGGTCACGGAGCCTCGGGGTCTCCCAGGCGGGGTACACGGCGTAGGCGAGCATGGCGAGCAGCCCGCCGAGGAGGGTCAGGACGACCCGTTCCACGACGTTCTGCGACCAGTCGTCGCCGGCCATGCCCAGCAGGAACACGACGTAGGCCGACGCGCACACCTGCCCGACCGCGTATCCGGTGCGCATCAGCAGGTACATCAGCCCCGCGCTGACCACGGCGAGCAGGGCCGAGACCCCCACCGCCGGGGCCGCCTGGACGACCGCGCCCGCGACGGCCACGCCGACCACGGTGCCCAGGAAACGGGCCACCGAGCGCGAGTACGTCTGGGTGAACTCAGGGCGCATCACCATCACCGCGGTCATGGGCGCCCAGTAGCCGTGGCCGAGGGGCAGCGCGGTGCCGATGACATAGCCCGCCGCGGCCACCGCGGTCACCCGTTCGGCGTGCCGGAGGATCATCGACCCGCGTCGCATCTCCCGTCGGACGGAGCGGTAGACGACCGGGACCAGCTTCAGCAGGGTGGGCCGGCGGCGGTGCGGCACGAGCGGTTCGCCGGGCGTCCGGTCGTCGGTCCCGGTGCCCTCTGCGATCTCGACGACGTCGGCCAGCAGGGAGACGAGCCGGTCGGCGGCGCGGCGGGGCGGGCCGGTGAGGATGACGTCGGTGTCCGGTGACTTCAGTACGGACAGGGCGGTCTCCTCCAGCTGCACCGGGTCGCCGTGGCGTACCGCCCGGGACGCGGAGTCCAGCAGCGACCCGGCGGAGCCGAGGATCTCCCAGACCCAGTAGCGTTCGGGCCCCTCCGCCGGCACCCCCAGGGCGGGATCCGCCAGCGAGGCGAGAACCGGCCGCAGCCGTTCGGCCACCCCTCGCGCTCCGTGCAGGTCGGCGGGACGGTTGCGTGCCTGCCGGGGCGTGACGGCGGCGGCACTGCGCGCGGTCATCAGCGGGACGGGGTCGAAGGGCGCTACGGGGTCGTCGCGCAGCCTGCGCGCGTAGTCGGCCTCGGCGGCCAGCGCGTCGGCCAGCGCGTCCCGCTGGGCGCCCCACCGGCGTACCGGGAACAGCACGATCAGCGCCGCCTGGACGAGCCCGCCGAACGCGATCGTCAGCGCGTGCAGGGCCGCGTCGGCCACGGACGTGGGCAGGGTGACCGTGACCAGCATGATCGCGACGTTGGAGCCCGCGATGATGCCCCCCGTCGGGCCCGCCGCCCAGGCCATCCCTGCGGCGAACGTCCAGAGCACCAGCAGGGCGAGGAAGAGCACCGTGTGGGTCACGGTGAGATACCCGACGAACGTGGAGACGGCGAGGCTGGCCCCGGAGACCAGGGCGAGGACGGGCCGGGGACGCCAGCTGCGCTGGAAGGTGGCGATCGCGGCCTGGAACGCGCCGAACGCGGAACCCACGGCGGTCACCGGCCCGAACAGCAGGAAACTGATCCCGATCACGAGGGCGAGGCCCGCGGCTCCACGCAACGCGACGAGCGGTTCGAGACGGCGCCGCTCGATGGTCAACCCTGAGCGGGCTGTCTCCTTCAGCGCCCGGAGCCAGCTCATGGGCCGAGCCTATCCGGATTTCCGGACAACTCGGGCTTATGCCCCTCGGTGGGACCCAGGGCCTCTCGTTCGGATCATGCCGGGCTCGCGTGCCCCGGTGCCGCACCTCGCGGTGTTGTCGCCGGTCCCCGACGCGAGCGTCGCCTCCCTGCTCCGCCTCGCGATGCACGGCTCCGGGCCCCGCACCCTGATCCGGCCTGATCCGAACGAAAAACCCTAGCGCCGGATCTCCGGCCCTGATCCGCCCATCCGTGCGCGGTCCGCCGCGGCCGTGCCGTGGCTCCACCCCTCGGCGTCCGTGGCCCCGCGCAGACGCGTGGTGGTGGTCCGGGGGAACATCCGCTCCGCGGTGTCGGTGACGGCGACGTCCCGGGCGGCCAGGACCGGCAGCAGCCCGCCGTCGGGCGCATCGCCGCCCGAACCGGCCTCGGATCCCGCCGCGGCGGTGACCCGTGCGGTGTCCGACGCGAGACGGCTGCCCAGACGCTGGGCGTACGCCAGCAGGAAGGACTGCCGGAAGGTCTTGGTCCGCTTGCGTCCGCCCGCTCTCTGGCCTGCCTCCGCCTTCGTCATCGCGGACGTCCCCTGGACCAGCAGGGAGGTGAAGAGCAGCTCCACCGCCTCCAGGTCGGGCTCGAACCCCACGACCGTGGTGAAGCCGAGATCGCTGTTCCAGACCGCACGGCAGCGGTTCGCCGAGGCCACGGCATCGAGCAGGACCGCCTTCGCGCTCTCGTACGGCGGGTCCACCCCGATGCGTACGGCGCCCGGCGTCGCGGCGTCGTGCGAGCGGGCGGCGAGGACCGCCTCGTCGATGCTGTGGCGGGCCATCAGCTCCTGTGCCTTGGTGGTGAGCGCCTCCGCCTCCTCGGGGAATCCGGTCGCCTCCGCCTTGGCGAGCAGCGCCCGGATCCTGGTCAGCATCCGGGACTCGCCGTGGACGGGCGGCCTGTACGGATCCCCCGCCGCCGCCCCCGGCGCCGGCCCGACGGGCTCGATGACGGGGAGGCGCAGCAGGAGGCGGTACAGCTCCAGCAGCGCGGAGCAGTAGGTGAAACGGTCCGGGCGGTTGCGGAGCGCGGGGGCCGGCATGGCGGCCAGCTGCTCCGGCCAGCGCGGCGGGAGCTGCCCGTATCCGGCGGTCTCCGCCGTGACCAGTGCGGAGACGAGCGCCGCCCCGCCCTCGTCCAGCTCGCGACGGACGGTCCGTACGACGTCGGCGGGCTGCCAGCCGCGCGCCCAGGCACGCCGGAGGAACTCCTCGCCCCGGCGGTGCAGCTCCGCGTCGGACGACGGGTCCGCGGCGAGGAGGGAGGCGCCCGTGTCCAGGCCCGCGTCGCCGTCCGAGTACAGGGCCGCGGCACACGCCCGGTCGGTCACCGATTCCATCCGGCCAGGTTAAGGCCCTGCGCGGCCGCGCCGGCCGGCGCGGCCGGGTACGCCCGCACGGCGGGGCGCCCGGTGAGCCGGGGCGCTGTCAGTGGCCGGTGCGAGACTCGGCCCCATGACCGAACGCTGGGCTCTGGCCGTCGCGGAGGGCGGGGGTGCGCTCCTGGCGCCGCTGACACCTGAGGGCCTGCCCGCCGGTCCGGTCCTGGCCGAACCCGACCTCGTCGAGTCCGTCCGCTCCCGCCCCGACGTGGGCCGCTGGGTCTGGCGCTCGACCGCCGGGGTCTACCCCCGGCTGCTCGCGGCCGGCGTCAGGGTCGAGCGCTGTTACGACATCGAGTGCGCCGAGCTCCTGCTCCTCGGCCACGAGGGCCGGCTCGGGGAACCCCGCTCGGCCGCGGCCGCGTGGGCGCGGCTGCGCAACGCACCGGTGCCGCCCGATCCGCCGCCCCGCTCGGCCGAGCCGGGCTCGCAGTCCTACCTCTTCGATCCGGGCTCCGGGACCGACCTGCCCTTCGAGGCGCTCCTGGAGGTCTACGCCGAGCAGTCGCGCCGCCACGAGGCGGCCACGCACCCCGCGAGGATGCGGCTGCTCACGGCCTCGGAGTCCGCCGGCATGCTGGTCGCCGCCGAGATGAACCGGTCGGGCCTCCCCTGGCGGGCCGACGTGCACCGGGAGGTGCTGACCGGCCTGCTCGGCGAGCGGTACGCGGGCGGCGGCGAGCCACGCCTGCTGGCCGAGGCGGCGGAGGAGGTGTCGGCGGCCTTCGGCAGACGGGTGCGCCCCGATCTGCCCGCCGACGTGGTGAAGGCCTTCGCCCAGGCGGGGATCAAGGTGAGATCGACCCGGCGCTGGGAACTGGAGGACGTCGACCACCCGGCGGTCGAACCGCTGATCCGCTACAAGAAGCTGTACCGCGTCTGGACGGCGCACGGCTGGGGCTGGCTCCAGGGCTGGGTCCGTGAGGGCCGCTTCCGGCCGGAGTACCAGCCCGGAGGCACGGTCACCGGGCGCTGGACGACCAACGGCGGCGGAGCCCTGCAGATTCCGAAGGTGATACGTCAGGCGGTCGTAGCCGACGACGGCTGGCGCCTGGTCGTGGCGGACGCCGACCAGATGGAGCCGCGGGTCCTCGCCGCGATCTCCCGCGACCCGGGGCTGATGGAGGTCGCCGGACAGGACGGCGACCTCTACAAGGCCCTGTCCGACCGGGCGTTCCACGGCGACCGCGACCACGCCAAGCTGGCCCTGCTGGGGGCCGTCTACGGCCAGACCTCGGGCGACGGGCTGAAGAACCTCGCGGCGCTGCGGCGGCGGTTCCCCCTGGCGGTGGCGTATGTGGACGATGCGGCGAAGGCCGGGGAGGAGGGACGGCTCGTCCGCACCTGGCTGGGACGCACGAGCCCGCCCGCCGTCGGTGCCGAGGAGGCCGGGGAGGCCGGCATCCCCCAGGAGAGCGAGGAGGCACCTTCCGCGCGAGAGACCGGCGGCTACGGCTTCACGCCGGGATACGCCTCGTCGGACACCAGGGCGCGCGGACGCTTCACCCGCAACTTCGTGGTCCAGGGCAGCGCGGCGGAATGGGCCCTGCTGCTCCTGGCGGCGCTGCGGCGGACGCTGGCCGTGGAAGGGATGCGCGGGGAGCTGGTCTTCTTCCAGCACGACGAGGTGATCGTGCACTGCCCGGCCGATGAGGCCCCCAGGGTGGTGGAGGCGATCCGGGAGGCCGGTGAGCTGGCGGGGCGGATCGCCTTCGGGGAGACGCCCGTGCGGTTCCCGTTCACCACGGCGGTCGTCGAGCGGTACTCCGACGCCAAGTGACGGCGCGCCGCCGACCCGTCCGACACCAAGTGACCGCGCCTGCGGGGCCGTTCGACACCGGATGACCGCGCCTGCGGGCCCGCCCGACACCAAGTGCCCTCGCCCACGGGCCCGTCCGACACCGGATGACCGCGCCTGCGGGCCCGTCTCCGTCCCTGGACGCTGCCCTCCGGGGTACGGCGACGAGCCCTCGTCCGGGTGTGTCAGATCCGCTGCCAGAGCGCGGGGACGTTCGGCGGCTGCCAGCCCGCCTGGGCCTGATGCCCCTGCAGGCAGCGGTAGCTCGCGCCACCGTAGGTGACCACCGCGCCGGCGGCGTAGGTGGTGCCGGCGGCCCAGGTGCCGCCCGGCTCGGTCGGCGGGTCGGTCGGCGGGTCGGTGGGCGGGTCGGTCGGCGTACCGCTGGTGACGAGGGTCAGCCCGTAGGCGGACAGCGCCGGGTTGACCGGCTGGTAGTACGTCGTACCGCCCTGGGAGCAGTTGCCCGAGCCGCCGGAGGTGACGCCCTGGGCCTGGCTTCCGGAGATGAACGAGCCGCCGGAGTCACCGGGTTCGGCGCAGACACTGGTCCGGGTCACCCCGGTGATGGTGCCCTCCGGGTAGGTGACGCTGCTGTTGTGCTGCTGAATGGTGCCGCAGTGCCAACCCGTCGTGGAACCGGAGCGGCAGACGGAGGAGCCGGCCACGGCCTGGGTGGACCCGGTGACGGTCACGTCGCCGTTGCCGTACCCGTTGACCAGGGGGCGAGGCGTCCAGTTGCTGTTGGTGGCGACCCACGCGTAGTCGCGGCCGGGGAAGGTGGAGCCCTGGAAGGTTCCCTGCGCCTGCTGGTTGACCCCGCTGGTGGTGACACCGGCCGTCCCGCAGTGTCCGGCGGTGACGAAGCCGTTCTGGGTGCCCCGCTTGACGGGGAAGCCGATGGAACAGCGGCCCGAACCGTTCATGTAGTACGCGTCACCGCCCCGCAGATCCGCGAGGGCACGGGGCTGTTCGTCCGACCGCTCGATCCGCACCAGGTCGCGGGGGACACCCGCCGCGGCAAGGAGACGGTCCGCCGCACGCGGGACCGCGGCGTTCACCACCAAGCGGTTCCCGCTGATGTCGACGTACCAGGAAGGTACGTCCTTCGGGGCCTTCTCACGCGCCACCGCGTCCAGGGCCGCCTGAGCGGCCTCCAGGCGGCCCAGGCTGTGGGCGACCACTTCGGCACGGGCACCTGCGGCGGTGATCCGCCCGACGTCGGAGCGATCGGTGGTCGAGACGGTGAGGACGGCGGTGCCACCGCTCAGCCGGGCTCCGGCGAAGTCCGTGCCGAGGGACCTCTCCAGCGCCGCCGCCACGGCCGCCGCGCGGTGCTCGTCGGCTATCCGGGCCTTCGCCTGCGTGGCGTCCAGCCCGAGGTCCCGCCACATGGCGTCGAGCAGTCCGGGTGAGAGGCGGTCTGCGGTGGGCGCGGCGCCCTGGACAGGGTCGGCCGAGGCGACACCGGTCAGGCCGGCGAGGGCGAGCGCGCCGACGGCCACGGCGGCGGCTCCGGTGGCGAAGGCGCGTCTGCGGAGCACGGTTGTCTCCACGTCACTCTCCTTGGGTTCGGGGGCGTCGGGCTCCGGGGGAGCGGAGACCGCGAGTGGGGAATGCCGAAAAAGTAGCCGGGCGCGCCTCGGCGCAGGAGATCCCTTCCACCCCCTGTCACGGCGTTATGGGGTGCCCCAGCGCCGCCTTCGCCCCCGGACGGCAGGGGCTGCTCCCAGTGCCCTGACGTCCGGTCTCAGTTCCCTGACCTCCGGGCCGGCCGAGGCCGCCGTTCGCGGGCGCCTGACTCCGCCCCGCCGGCGACTCCCCGGGGCAGGACCGCGCGGGTTAGGTTCCCCCCATGCATACAGGCCCGCTCCTGGGCTCGGGACGCACCGCCGACGTGTACGAACTCGACGGCACCTGGGTCCTGCGCCGATACCGCAACGGCATCGACACCACCGGCGAACTCGCCGTGATGGCGTACCTCTCCGCCACCGGCTTCCCGGTGCCCCGCATCGGCCCACCGGCCGACGACGCGCGGCCCATGGACCTCGTACTGCAACGGCTGACCGGACCCACGCTGGCCGGGGCACTCCTGGCGGGCACCCTCACCCCGGACGAGGGCGCGGAACTGATGGCACGCCTCCTGCGTGAACTGCACTCCATACCCGCCCGGCTGTCCCAGGACCCCGGGCACCGGATCCTGCACATGGACCTGCACCCGGAGAACGTGGTCCTCACCCCCGAGGGCGCCGTGGTCATCGACTGGCTGACGGCGTCCGAGGGACCTCCCGCCCTCGACCGGGCCATGACGGCGCTGATCCTGGCCCAGGTGTCCCTCACACGCGCATCCGACGGCGAACGGGTGCGCGCACTGCTGACGGCGCTGCTGTCCCGGTTCGACGACGACGGCGGCATACCCGCCGAGGCGCTCGACCGCGCAACCGTCCTGCGCGCCGCGGACCCCGGACTGACCCCGCGGGAGGCCGACGCGGTCGGACGGGCGGCGGCACTCGTCGTACGGCTCGGTGAGGGCCCCGGGGCCCGGGAGCGGTGACCCGCCGTGGACCCCCGGGACCTCCCGCCGAGCCGTCTGCTCGCAGGTATCGCGGTGCTGCTCACCGGGCTCGGGCTGTTGGCCTGGTCCCTGCTGAGCGCCCCAGGGGACGTACCACCGAGCCGGGCGGCGAGCCGGTCAGGACGCACCAGCGCACTGGGCAGGCCGCCCGGCTCGGCACCGGCCACCGGATCCCCGTACCCCGCGTCACCCACAAGCGTCCCCATCACCCGGCCCGACCCGCCATGCGCTCCCGCGCACAGCCGCAGCATAGGGAGCAGCGAGCCGGGGCCGCCCACCACGCGCTTCGGCGATCCGCCGCCGGAGCTGACGCGTTACGCGGACACTTACCCCTCTTGTCGGGCAAGCTGTGCGATGTCGCTGATGAGTCCCCGCACGCCAAGGAGCCGACATGTCCGAGACATTCCGCATCGATCCGGCGAAGACCGCGCTCATCCTGATCGAGTACCAGAACGACTTCACCAGCACGGGCGGGGTGCTCAACAGAGCCGTGTCCGGAGTGATGGAGAAGACCGGCATGCTCGCGAACACGGTGGCCCTGGCCGAGGCGGCGCGCGCCGCCGGTGTCACCGTCATGCACGCCCCCATCACCTTCGCCCCCGGCTACGGCGAACTGGCGCGCAGCCCCTACGGCATCCTCAAGGGCGTCGTGGACGGATCGGCCTTCATCAAGGGCACCTGGGGCGCGGCGATCGTGGACGACCTCGCTCCGGTCGACGGCGACATCGTGATCGAGGGCAAGCGGGGCCTCGACACCTTCGCCAGCACGAACCTCGACTTCATCCTCCGGAACAAGGGCATCGAGACGATCATCCTCGGCGGCTTCCTCACCAACTGCTGCGTCGAGTCCACGATGCGCACCGGGTACGAGAACGGCTTCCGGGTCATCACCCTCCAGGACTGCGTGGCCGCCACCTCCCAGGAGGAGCACGACAACGCACTCGCCTACGACTACCCGATGTTCTCCCTGCCGATGACGTCCGCCGAGGTCATCGCCGCCCTCTGAGGCCCCGGAACCCCGTGGTCCCGCCGGCACAGGGCCGAGAACCCAGGAAACCCCAGGCAGGAGTCCTCCGGCCTGGGGTTTCGATGGAGCCGCCTTCGGGATTCGAACCCGAGACCTACGCATTACGAGTGCGTTGCTCTGGCCATCTGAGCTAAGGCGGCACGCTCTGTCACACCATGGTGCGATCAGCAGCGACGCCAAGTCTACACAGTTTCCGGGAGTGCTCCGCACCACCCTCCGGCTCCACCGTCCATGCTGGTCAGCCGCACTTCTTGCCGTTCTTCGGCGGGGTGCCGTCCAGAAGGTAGGTGTTGACCGCCGTGTCGATGCAGTCGCTGCCCCGGCCGTACGCCGTGTGCCCGTCGCCCTCGTAGGTCAGCAGGGAACCGGAGGAGAGCTGCTCCGCGAGGGATTCGGCCCACCTGTAGGGGGTGGCGGGGTCGCGGGTCGTGCCGACCACGACGATCGGGGCGGCGCCCTTGGCATCCGTGCGGTGCGGAGTGC
This sequence comes from Streptomyces sp. NPDC059166, assembly GCF_042755185.1. Classification (NCBI taxonomy): domain Bacteria; kingdom Bacillati; phylum Actinomycetota; class Actinomycetes; order Kitasatosporales; family Streptomycetaceae; genus Streptomyces; species Streptomyces sp. NPDC059166. The sequence goes on from NZ_JBHZCI010000033.1 coordinate 86,989, forward strand.
CCGTGGGCTCGACGGGCCAGGAGGTGCAGTTGAGAGCCGCCCAGGCGAAGCCTTCGCCGAAGACGGGGGACGCCTTCTCGAAATCCGGGAGCGCCTTCCGCACCGCTTCGGGCCCTGTGAAGGCAGGTGCTAGGTCCAGGCAGTTCACGGCAGCGTTCGCGAACATCAGATTGGCGTACTTACCGCTGGGCTCGCGCTCGTAGTAGCCGTCGGCCAGGGCGAGGAGCCCCGAGCCGTCTCCGCGCTGCGCGCCGGCGATCGCCTCACGGAGCTGCGGCCAGGCGGCCTCGTCGTACATCGCGGCGATGACGCCTGTGGTTCCCAGGGACTCGGTCAGCTTCCGGCTCTCACCGGTCGGAGCGGGCTGGGCGTCCAGATCGCGGAACAGCTTCTTCAGTGCTGCGGCGGCGTCCTCGGTGGAGGTCGTGCCCAACGGGCAGTCCGACTGCTTCACGCAGTCCGCGGCGAAGGACTGGAAGGCCGCCTCGAAACCCGCGGTCTGGTCCCGGTTGATGTCGATCGCGGGAAGCGACGGGTCCATCGCCCCGTCGAGAACCAGGCGTCCCACCCGCGAGGGGAACAGGTCGGCGTACGTCGCTCCGAGGAAGGTGCCGTACGAGGCTCCGACATAGTGCAGCTTCTCGTCACCGAGCAGCGAACGCAGGATGTCCATGTCGCGCGCCGTCTCGACCGTGGAGACGTGCGGGAGGATCTCACCCGAACGCTTCTCGCAGCCGTTCGCGAAGGTCTCGAAGGCGTTGGTCAGCTTCGTGATCTCGGCATCGTCGTCGGGCGTCTGGTCCACCTGTGTGTAGGCGTCCATCTGCTTGCCGGTGAGGCACTCGACCGGTTCGCTGCGCGCCACGCCCCGCGGATCGATGGCCACCATGTCGTACCTCGCCCGGACCGGCGCCGGGTACCCGATGGCCGCGTAGCCCTGGAGGTAGCCGATGGCCGAGCCACCCGGACCGCCGGGGTTCACCAGCAGGGAACCGATGCGCTTGCCCGGCCCGGTGGCCTTCTTCCTGGAGACCGCGAGGTCGATGTCGCCGCCGCCGGGCTTCTCGTAGTCCAGCGGGGCCTTCATCGTGGCGCACTGGAAGCCCTCGACGCCGCAGTCCCGCCAGCTCAGCTTCTGGCCGTAGTAGGGCTGAAGTTCCTCCGTCGCCGCAGATCCCGTCGCCGACGCGCTGGGCGCCGAACCTCCGCTGCTGCAGCCGGAGACGAGGAGGCCGGCAGTACCGAGTGCGGTGGCGAAGGTGCGGAGCAGGCGCCTGGAGTCCATTCCCGGAGCGTAGCCGCCGCCCGACGACTGAACCGATTCCCTGCTCAAACGGGTGAATTCGCGTGCGTCGTCCACCCGTACGGACTACCGCCGGACCGTGGCGGTCGGGCGCCACACCCGGTGCTCCCGGCGGTCAGCCCGCCCGGAGCGCCACAGTCATCGCCTCCACCGCGAGCAGTGGCGCGACGTTCCGGTCGAGGGCGCGGCGGCAGGCGATCACCGCCTCGATGCGGCGCAGGGTGCGCTCGGCGGTGGAGTCCTCGGCGACCCGGTCGAGGGCGTCCCGCACGTCGGTGTTGGCCAACGCGATCCCCGAACCGAGCTGCAGGGCGAGCACATCGCGGTAGAAGCCGGTGAGATCACTCAGCGCGAGATCGAGGCTGTCGCGCTGCGTACGCGTCCTGCGGCGCTTCTGCCGGTCCTCCAGCTCCTTCATCGCGCCCGCCGTCCCCCGCGGCATCCGGCCGCCGGCGGCAGCGCCCAGCGCCGCCTTCAGGTCGTCCGTCTCCTTGACGTCGACCTCCTCGGCCAGCTGCTTCGCGTCGTCCGTGGCGGTGTCGATCAGCTCCTGGGCGGCCTTGAGGCAGCCCCCCACGTCATGGACCCGCAGCGGGACCTTCAGCACCGCTGCCCGGCGGGCGCGTGCCCGCTCGTCCGTGGCCAGGCGGCGCGCCCGGCCGATGTGCCCCTGGGTGGCGCGGGCGGCGGACGCGGCCCGCTCGGGATCGATGCCGTCCCGCCGGATCAGGACATCGGCCACGGCGTCGACGGGCGGTGTACGCAGTGTGAGGTGGCGGCACCGGGACCGGATCGTGGGCAGCACGTCCTCCAGGGACGGGGCGCAGAGCAGCCAGACCGTCCGCGGCGCGGGCTCCTCCACCGCCTTCAGCAGGACGTTCCCGGCGCCCTCGGTCAGCCGGTCGGCGTCCTCCATGACGATGACCTGCCAGCGCCCCACCGCGGGGGACAGCTGAGCACGGCGGACCAGCTCACGGGTCTCCTTCACACCGATGGAGAGGAGGTCCGTGCGGATCACCTCGACGTCGGCGTGCGTACCGATCAGCGCCGTGTGGCAACCGTCGCAGAACCCGCAGCCCGGCGCGCCGCCGAGAGCGCGGTCGGGGCTGGTGCACTGGAGCGCGGCGGCGAAGGCGCGGGCGGCGGTGGATCGACCGGAACCGGGCGGTCCGGTGAACAGCCAGGCGTGGGTCATCTTCGATCCCGGAGGGACCGGCTTCCCCTCGGAATCCGCGGTGACGAGCGCATCGGCGTCCCTGGCGGCGGCACCGAGCTGCTCCTGCACCCGGTCCTGTCCGACCAGGTCGTCCCATACGGTCATGGTCACCGCCCTTCCGATGGCGTGGTGTGTCGTGTCTGGGACAGGTGGTGCGTCACGGCGCCCGACACGGAGACGCCGGGACCGCCGACGCCTCCCCATTGTGCGGGAAGCGTCTGACAATCCCGGCGTAGTCCGCCCTGCCGCCCCGATCCGCACCGGGCCGCCCTCCGGGGCGGGCCCGGTACGCCCGGTGGGCAGGGCGGCCACGTCAGCGGCGCGGCCGCCGCCCGCCCCGGCCCGTGTCGTCCTGGTCGTCGTCGTGCCCGCCGAGGAGCTCGTCGGCGAGGGACGGCAGATCGTCGAGCGGCGTCTCCTCCGCCCAGTCGGAGCGCGGCCGCTGCTGACGGCCCCGCGTCTCCTGGTCCGCGTGTCCGGCCCGGGGATCATCGCTGATCTGCGGCAGTTCACGCGTGCGCTCGTTCTCGCCCTCGGCCGGGGATGCGGAGCGCTCGTCACGGAACACACCGGGCGGCACACGGTCCGCGGGGGCCTCGTCCCGTACCGGGGGCAGCACCGCCGTCTCGTCCGCGTCGCGCACCGGACGGAGCACCGCCGTCTCGTCCGCGTCACGCGCCGGCCGGTCGGGCCTGGCGACCGGCACCGGCTGAGTGATCTCGTTCGGGTTCACCACCGGCGTCGGGACGGTCAACTCGTTGTCGGACGCGGAGGAACCGGACGAAGAACCGGAGGAACCGGCAGCCCTGCCGGGCTCCCCGGCATCCGGACGCCCCGAGTCGTGCGACCGCTGCGCGGCGGCCTCCTCCTCGGCCCTGGCGGCCGCCTCGGCCTCGGCCCGGCGGCGCGTCTCCTCCGAGCGGATCAGCGCCTCCTCGGCCCTGCGCTGCTTCTCCAGGCGCAGTTCCTCGGCCTCCTTGCGGAGCCTCGCCTCTTCCTGCGCCTGGCGCCGCAGCCGCTCCTGCTCGGCCTCGCGTGCCCGGTCCTCGGCCTCGATCCGGGCCCGCTCCTCCTCCGCCCGGCGGCGGGCGTCCTCGGCGCGCTGCCGGGCCTCCTCCGCCTGCCGTTCGGCCTCGCGCTGCCGCGCCTCTTCCTCCTCGCGGCGCTTGCGCTCCTCCTCCTCGGCACGGAGCTTGGCCAGCTGTGCCTGCCGCTCACGCTCCAGGCGTTCCTCCTCGGCCTTGCGGGCGGCCTCCTCCTCGGCCTTGCGCCTGGCCTCCTCCTCGGCGGCCTTGCGCGCCTCCTCCTTGGCCTTGATCTCGGCCTCGGAGAGCGGCAGGAGGTGGTCGAGCCGGTGGCGCACGACCGTGGTGATCGCTTCGGGTTCCTGTCCGGCGTCCACCACGAGGTAGCGGGCCGGGTCGGCGGCGGCGAGGGTCAGGAAGCCCGACCGCACCCGCCGGTGGAAGTCGGCCGGCTCGGACTCGAGCCTGTCGGGGGCCTCGGTGAACCGTTCCCGCGCGGTCTCCGGATCGACGTCCAGGAGCACCGTCAGATGCGGCACCAGACCGCTCGTGGCCCAGCGCGAGATCCGTGCGATCTCCGTGGGGGCCAGGTCGCGGCCCGCGCCCTGGTAGGCGACGGAGGAGTCGATGTACCGGTCCGAGATCACGACCGCGCCGCGCTCCAGCGCGGGACGGACCACGGAGTCCACGTGCTCGGCCCGGTCGGCGGCGTACAGCAGTGCCTCGGCCCGGTTCGACAGGCCGGCCGACGAGACGTCCAGCAGGATCGAACGCAGCCGCTTGCCGATCGGGGTGGCGCCCGGTTCCCGGGTCACGACGACCTCGTGGCCCTTGGCCCGGATCCACTCCGCGAGCGCCTCCACCTGGGTGGACTTGCCGGCTCCGTCGCCGCCCTCGAGCGCGAGGAAGAAACCGTTCCCCGCGGGTGCGACCGCGGGATCACCGCCGCGCAGCGCCTCACGGAGGTCGCGGCGGAGCGGTACACCGGACCGGTCGTCGGTCTTCGCGAGGACGATGACCGCGACGGGCAGCAGCAGGGCACCGATCAGCATCAGCGCGAAGGCCGCGCCGCCGTGCGCGAAGACGAAGTCCCCCGAACCGAGCCGGTGGCGCCCGATGGCTCCGGCCAGCAGCGGTCCGCCCACCGCGCCGAGCGCGATCAGCAGCCGGACGACGGCCTGGAGGTGCTCGGTGACCCTGGCCTGGCGGGGAGCCTCGGCCTCCTGGTCGATGATCGCGTGCCCGATGTGCGCGGCGACCCCCGCCGCGTATCCGGCGAGCAGGGCGATCAGCAGCCCGGTCGCGGTGTCGGGCACCAGGCCCAGCGCGAGGAGCGCCACCCCGGTGACGGCGGTGGCCAGGGCCAGCAGGCGGCGTCGGGACAGAGCGGGGAGCACCTTGGGTGCCGTACGGATGCCGAGCGCGGTCCCTCCGGTCAGGACCAGGATCAGCAGGGCGAAGGTGGCGGGGCCGCCACCGAGGTCTGCCGCGTGCAGCACCGAGACGGCACCGGCGGCGGAGATCGCACCGGCCACCAGCGCGCACACGGCGACGACCAGCGGGATGCTCCCTGTGCGGCCCTTGTCGGATCCGGCACCGGCAGCCGGCCTGCGCAGACCCTCCAGCGGCGAGCGCGGACGGGGTGTGCGGGTGTTCGGGAGTTCGAGGAAGTACAGGGTCGAGACGGAGGCGGAGAAGAGCCCCGCCGCGACGTACGACCCGAGGGCCGCCTGGTGGAAGGAGAACCATTCGAAGCCGGTGCCGAGCAGTTCACCGATGAGAGCGGCGACCACGAGCACGGCGGCGGCCGTGGGGACCGCCAGGAAGTTCGTGCGCAGGGAGAGCCTGCGCAGGGCGTCGAGGTGGTCCGGCAGCGGGCGCACCGCGGCGCCCTCGGGGGGCGGTGGGGGAAGGAGCGCGGGTGCCGCGCTCTCCTTGGCCACCGACCAGAGCCGCTCGGCGACACCGGCGACGAATACGGTGACGAGGATCATCATGAGCGCCTTGTCGGGCACCCAGTCGATCCACAGCGGCGCGACGACCAGCAGCGCGAGCCGAAGCCCGTCCGCCCCGATCATCAGCCACCGCCGGTCGACGGGACCGCCCGGCGCGACGAGGGCCGTCAGGGGCCCCAGGAGTACGGCTCCGAAGAGCACGGTGGAAAGGATGCGGGCGCCGAACACCGCGGCGACGGCGAAAGCCGCTCCGCGGTATCCGTGCCCGAATGAGCCCTCGAGGACCGCCGCCTGCAGCGACAGCAGCACAAGCACGAGAAGGGCGAGTGAATCGCCGATACTGCCGACGAGCTGGGCGCTCCACAACCGCCGGAGCGGGGGAACACGCAGAAGGGCTCGTACGGCGCGCTCGCGTGAGTCTGCGGCAAGTGTGTCGGAGGTGGGGCTCACGACCGGTGGCTGCTCGGCTCGCGTCATCCGCCCAGCCTATCGGGAGCGGTGAGGTGACCGGGGGCCGCGTCCGAACATATGCCCACGGAAACACGGTCCGCAGGTCACAGGACCGCCGGACGGGCCGGGGGGTCCCCCGGCCCGTCCGGCGTTCGGGTACGGCCGGCATCCGGAGCCCGCTCCCACGGCCCGGGCCGCCCGTGCCGGATCTGCGGGCTCCGCCGCGCTTCCTGTCTCGGCCCGGCGGCGTTCCGCGCCCGGTCAGCTCTCCTCGGACGGTTCCGCGGCAGCCCGCTTCGCCGTCGCAGTGGCCTTCTTCGCGGTCGTCTTCTTCGCCGCCGTCGTCTTGGCCGTCGTCTTCTTCGCCGCCGTGGTCTTCTTCGCGGTCGTCTTCTTGGCCGTCGTGGTCTTCTTCGCGGCCGTCTTCTTGGCCGGGGCCTTCTTCGCCGTCTTCTTCTTGGCCGGGCCCTTGGCCCGCTTCTCCGCCAGCAACTCGTAGCCGCGCTCCGGCGTGATCTCCTCGACGCTGTCGCCGGTCCGCAGGGTCGCGTTGGTCTCGCCGTCGGTGACATACGCGCCGAAGCGGCCGTCTTTCACCACCACCGGGGCACCGCTCACCGGATCCGTGCCCAGCTCCTTGAGCGGCGGCTTGGCTGCGGCCCGGCCGCGCTGCTTCGGCTGCGCGTAGATCGCGAGGGCCTCTTCGAGCGTGATGTCGAAGAGCTGATCCTCCGAGGTCAGCGACCGGGAGTCGGTGCCCTTCTTGAGGTACGGGCCGTACCGGCCGTTCTGCGCGGTGATCTCGACGCCCTCGGCGTCCTCACCGACGACCCGCGGCAGCGACATCAGCTTGAGCGCGTCCGCCAGGGTCACTGTGTCGAGGGACATCGACTTGAAGAGCGAGGCGGTCCGCGGCTTCACCGCGTTCTTGCCCGTCTTCGGCGTGCCCTCGGGCAGGACCTCGGTGACGTACGGACCGTACCGTCCGTCCTTCGCGATGATCTGGTTGCCGCTCACCGGGTCGGCGCCGAGCTCGAAGTCGCCGCTCGGCTTCGCCAGCAGCTCCTCCGCGAGCTCGACCGAAAGCTCGTCGGGCGCCAGGTCGTCCGGGACGTCCGCGCGCTGGTGACCCTCGGAGTCCTTCTCGCCACGCTCGATGTACGGGCCGTAGCGGCCGACGCGGAGCTTGATGTCGTTGCCGACGGGGAACGAGGAGATCTCCCGGGCGTCGATGGCGCCCAGGTCGGTCACGAGTTCCTTCAGACCGCCGAGGTGGTCGCCGTCACCGTTGCCCGCGTCGGAGGCCGCGCCCGCGCCCAGGGTGTCGTCGCCGGCGCCGAAGTAGAAGCGGCGCAGCCACGGCACGGACTGGGCCTCGCCCCGCGCGATGCGGTCGAGGTCGTCCTCCATACGAGCGGTGAAGTCGTAGTCGACGAGCCGGCCGAAGTGCTTCTCCAGCAGGTTGACCACGGCGAACGAGAGGAACGACGGCACGAGGGCCGTGCCCTTCTTGAACACGTACCCGCGGTCCAGGATCGTCCCGATGATCGACGCGTACGTCGACGGACGGCCGATCTCACGCTCTTCGAGCTCCTTGACCAGCGAGGCCTCGGTGTACCGGGCCGGAGGCTTGGTCGCGTGTCCGTCGACAGTGACCTCGTCGGCGGTCAGCGCGTCGCCCTCGGCGACCTGCGGCAGCCTGCGCTCGCGGTCGTCCAGCTCGGCGTTCGGGTCGTCGGCGCCCTCGACGTACGCCTTCATGAACCCGTGGAAGGTGATCGTCTTGCCGGAGGCGGAGAACTCGGCGTCCCTGCCGTCGCTCGCCCGGCCGCCGATCTTCACCGTGACGGAGTTACCCGTGGCGTCCTTCATCTGGGAGGCGACGGTCCGCTTCCAGATGAGCTCGTACAGACGGAACTGGTCACCGGTGAGGCCCGTCTCGGCCGGGGTGCGGAAGCGGTCGCCGGAGGGGCGGATCGCCTCGTGCGCCTCCTGGGCGTTCTTGACCTTGCCGGCGTACGTGCGCGGCTTGTCGGGCAGGTAGTTCGCACCGTACAGCTGGGTGACCTGGGCCCGGGCCGCGGCGACCGCGGTGTCCGAGAGGGTCGTGGAGTCCGTACGCATGTAGGTGATGAAGCCGTTCTCGTACAGCTTCTGCGCCACCTGCATCGTGGCCTTGGCCCCGAAGCCCAGCTTGCGGCTCGCCTCCTGCTGGAGGGTCGTCGTGCGGAAGGGCGCGTACGGCGAGCGGCGGTAGGGCTTCGACTCCACGGAACGGACCGTGAAGGCGGAATCGGCGAGCGCCGCGGCCAGTGCGCGGGCGTTGGCCTCGTCCAGGTGCAGCGTCTGGGCCGAGCCCTGCTTCAGCTGCCCGTCGGCGCCGAAGTCACGGCCCTGGGCGATACGGCGCCCGTCGACCGCGCTGAGGCGGGCGGTGAGCGTCGAGGGGTCGGAGGCGTCGCCGGTACGGCCGGTGGCGAAGGTCCCGGTCAGGTCCCAGTACTCGGCGGAGCGGAAGGCGATGCGCTCCCGCTCCCGCTCGACGACCAGACGGGTCGCCACGGACTGGACACGGCCCGCGGAGAGCCGCGGCATGACCTTCTTCCACAGGACCGGCGAGACCTCGTAGCCGTAGAGGCGGTCGAGGATGCGGCGGGTCTCCTGGGCGTCGACCATGCGCTGGTTGAGCTCACGCGGATTGGCCACGGCGGAACGGATCGCGTCCTTGGTGATCTCGTGGAAGACCATCCGGTGGACGGGGACCTTGGGCCTGAGAACTTCCTGCAGGTGCCACGCGATGGCTTCGCCCTCGCGGTCCTCATCGGTGGCGAGGAAGAGTTCGTCGGATTCGGCGAGGAGCTGCTTCAGCTTCCTGACCTGGGCCTTCTTGTCAGCGTTGACGACGTAGATCGGCTGGAAGTCGTTCTCGACGTCCACACCGAGGCGGCGCACCTCACCGGTGTACTCGTCCGGCACCTCGGCGGCGCCGTTCGGCAGGTCGCGGATGTGCCCGACGCTCGCCTCGACGACGTATCCGGGGCCGAGGTAGCCCTTGATCGTCTTCGCCTTGGCAGGCGACTCGACAATGACGAGTCGGCGGCCTGCGGTCTCGCTGGTCGGGGACAACTTCGCTCTTCTCTCCGGTCGGCACTCGTGTGCATCCGGGCGGCGCTCTGGCTGCCCGCGGTGCTGTCGCTGCGGAGTGTGACGGTACAACCCGCCCCCGTGTCAAACGGCAAAAGCCCGCAACGGCCACTCGAACGGTAACCCGACTTCCGCCATTCCTGCCGCCCGGACTGCCCGGTCCGCCCCGTGCGGTCGTGCCGTCGGCGGGTTCGGAGGTGCTCTCGGCGGAGCTGCGGGGCGGTCGCGCGGAGGGCCCCGCAGCTGCCGGCGAAGTGGATCAGATGCGGGTGAGGCACCACACGCCGAGGACGAGGAAGAGTACGCCGAAGAGCGTGGCCAGAGCGGTGGAAGCGACGGGGCTCACACCGAGTGCCACCGGCGCGCGACGGACCGTTCGCGCCCCTGTCCAGACGAGGAGCGCGGCACCGAACAGCACGAAGGTCGCACCGGCGAATCCCGCGGTGACACTCTCCATGTCCGTACCCCTCAACTTCTCCCACGGCCGGCACCGGTCTCGCCCTGGCGCGGCCGACATCGCGGCGCCCGCACCGGTCTCGCCCGGCGGGCCGTGCGAACGGCTCGGCAGAGGGGAGGCTGCCACGCCACGGCGTCCCCGGCGCGAACCCCGGATGAACACCTCGCGGCGGCCTGCGGAACGGTCGTGAACGGAACCCGGGTCCGCCACGGAACGCCGATCCGGGTTGCTGCGGAGCCGCTGGTCGTGGCGGTGGAGAGCGCCGAGGGGCGGAGCGGCGGCAGCAGGAACGGAGCAGGGATCCGACCGCCCGCCGGGTCAGCCCGGCCGGTCCGGCGCGTGGGCCGAGCCGGCCCGCGCAGCGGGGTGGTGCGGCGGTGCCGTTCAGCGGCGTCCGGCACGTGCGCCGGTACCGTGCGGCGGCGTCCGGCACGTGGGCCGGTACCGTGCGGCGGCGTCCGGCACGTGGGCCGGTACCGTGCGGCGGCGTCCGGCACGTGCGCCGGTACCGGCC
>NZ_JBHZCI010000034.1:0-82230 GCF_042755185.1 Streptomyces sp. NPDC059166
CACCCCCCAGGTCATCCGTTCGACAGGGGGACACAGTCATGCCAGGCCCGGAGGCCAGCGGCCCCATTGCGGAGCCGCAGAAAACATAACGGGGGGGGCGCTTCGAGCGGCGCGATGCCCAGCGCGGGGGCGACGGCGTCGGCGAACGTAGGACCCGCGTGCAGATGGGCGCGCGCACGGGGGACGGCGACGGACAGGCCCGCCGGAACCGTGTGGTCCGTCAACCGCACCACAGGCAGCCCCCGTCGCTCGGCCGTGTCGGCGAGAGTCCGGGCGGAGGCGGTGAGACGGGGCGGGAGCACGAGGGTCATGGGCCCGGATCCTGCCGCAGCGGAGGCGGTCGGCCCACCGGATTCTGGTCGACATCCCGTGGCCGGTCCGGCTTTCATGAACGGATGCACGCCAAGGAGACGGACACCGGCACCAAGCTCGTACGCCGCCTGCTCGCGGCCCAGTTCCCCGCCTGGGCGGGACTTCCCGTCCGGCGGATCGCCTCGAACGGGACGGTCAACGCCGTCTACCGGCTGGGGGACGATCTGGCCGTACGGCTGCCCCAGGCCGAGGGCGGTTCGCGGGACGCGGTGTCCGAACGCCGTTGGCTGCCGCTCCTCGCCCAGCACCTTCCCCTGGCCGTTCCCGTCCCGCTGGCCCTGGGAACGCCCGCCGAGGGCTACCCGTTCCACTGGTCGGTCTGCCGCTGGATCGAGGGCGACAACCCGGCCGCGGGCACGGGGGACGCCCCGTTCGCCGTCGCCCTGGCGGAGTTCGTCCTCAGGCTGCGAAGCATCGACACCACCGATGGTCCGCCCGCCTACCGCAGCGAGCCTCTCGGTGCGCGGGACGCCGCCACCGGGGAAGCCCTGGACGCGCTGCACGGCGTCGTCGACACCCGTGCGGCGGCCGCCGTCTGGGCCGCCGCGCTGGCCGCCCCCGCCCCGCAGGGCCCACCGGTATGGGTCCACGGTGACCTGCAACCCGGCAACGTACTGGTCTCGGAGGGCAGGCTCGGCGCGGTCATCGACTTCGGCTGCATGGGCCTGGCCGACCCCGCGGTCGATCTGATCGCGGGGTGGTACCTGCTGCCGGCCGTGACGCGGCGGGTCTTCCGGGCACGGACGGGAGCGGACGGGGCGCAGTGGGCGCGTGGCCGGGGCTGGGCCCTGTCCATCGCGCTCATGGAGCTCTCGTACTACCGGACGTCGAACCCGGTGATGGCCGCGACGGCGAGGCACGTGATCGGCGAGATCCTCGACGAGGGCGACAACTGAGGGACAGCGGTGGCGCTGGGGGCTCGGCACGCTTCAGCCCCGGGGCCGTGCCCGGGGGCGGCGGGACGCGACGACTCCGTGAGCGCGTGCGGCGCTGTCACCAATTGCGGCCGGGTGCCCCGCGTACCTAGGCACCGTGCCCCGCAGACCCGGTGAGGTCGTCCCGGTCATAGCGGGATTGCCGCGCGTCGCTGGTCCTCCAATACGCGCTCTCGACGTGGCCGTCGCCGTGACCGCCGGTGTCGCCCCGCTGACCTGGGTGTCGTCCCGCTGACCTCGGCCTTCCCCACCCTCCACGAGGACCGGCTCCGGCTCTGTCCCGCCGTGCTCGGTCTGATCACCGCTGTGAACCTGCGGGGCATCGCCGATTCGGCGCGGCTCTTCATCGTGCCCACCGTCAGAGAAGCATCAAGGCCGCCCCCGCCGCCGTAAGGGAGCCATCAACGGCGGCGGCATCCGGCCCCGGAGGGGCTTTCCTCTGTATGTCGGATCCTCTTCCGCCACATCTCATCCCATTCCCCCGCATCTCATCCCACTAGGAGCACGTGATGGCCGACGTGGCCTTCGTCGTCGTCACGATCGCGGTCTTCGCGCTCGTGGCTCTCGTCGCCAAGGGAGTGACGAAGCTGTGACCGTGGACAACGTGGTCGGCCTGATCGTGGCCGTCGCCCTGCTGGGCTATCTCGTCCTCGCCCTGATCTACCCGGAGAGGTTCTGAGAGCGTCATGAGCCCCGTCCTCGCCGGAGTGCTCCAGCTGCTCGCTCTGGCAGCCGCGCTGGCACTCGCCTACATCCCCCTCGGCACGTACATGGCCAGGGTCTACACCTCGGACACGCACTGGCGCGTCGAGAAGTGGATCTACAAGGCCATCGGCGCCGACCCCGACGCGGCCATGCGCTGGCCCGCCTACCTGCGCGGCGTGCTGGCCTTCTCCTTCGCCGGTGTCCTCTTCCTCTACCTGCTGCAGCGGCTCCAGGGCGTACTGCCCGGCTCGCTCGGCTTCGCCTCGATCGACCCCGACCAGGCCTTCAACACGGCCGTGTCCTTCGTGACGAACACCAACTGGCAGTCGTACTACGGCGAACAGGCCATGGGCCACGTCGTCCAGACCGCCGGACTGGCCGTGCAGAACTTCGTCTCCGCCGCCGTGGGCATGGCCGTCGCCATCGCCCTCGTACGCGGGTTCTCCCTCCACCGCTCCCGACGGGGCGTGGACGCGGGCGCCCCCGCCCGCAACGGTGAACTGGGCAACTTCTGGGCCGACCTGGTCCGGGGCGTCGTCCGCATCCTGGTCCCGATCGCGGCGGTCTCCGCCGTGGTCCTGGTGGCCTGCGGCGCGATCCAGAACTTCTCCGGCATCCACGAGGTCGGCCAGTTCATGGGCGGCAGCCAGGAGTGGAACGGCGGCGCGGTCGCCTCCCAGGAGGCCATCAAGGAGCTGGGCACCAACGGCGGCGGCTACTTCAACGCCAACAGCGCCCACCCCTTCGAGAACCCCACCCCCTTCACCAACCTCTTCGAGATCTTCCTGATCCTGCTGATCCCGTTCGCCCTGACCCGGACCTTCGGCCTCATGGCCGGTTCGGTCCGCCAGGGGTACGCGATCCTGGCCGCCATGGCATCCATCTGGGTCGGCTTCGTCGCCCTGATGATGTGGACCGAGTTCTCCCACCACGGAACGGCCCTGGACCTCGCGGGCGGCGCGATGGAGGGCAAGGAGCTCCGCTTCGGGATCGGCGGATCGTCGATCTTCGCGGTGTCGACCACCCTGACCTCCACCGGCGCCGTGGACTCCTTCCACTCCTCCCTCACCGGGCTCGGAGGCGGTATCACCATGCTCGGCATGATGCTCGGCGAGATCGCGCCCGGCGGGGTCGGGTCCGGTCTCTACGGCATGCTGATCATGGCGGTCATCGCGGTGTTCATCGCGGGACTGATGGTCGGCCGCACGCCGGAGTACCTGGGCAGGAAGATCGGCACCCGGGAGATCAAGTTCGCCGCCTGCTACATCCTGATCACCCCGGCGCTGGTGCTGACCTTCACCGCAGCGGCGATGGCCCTGCCCACCCCCGGTGACTCGATGACCAACAGCGGGGCGCACGGCTTCTCCGAGATCCTCTACGCCTACACCTCGGCGTCGAACAACAACGGCTCCGCCTTCGCCGGCCTGAACGCCGACACCCAGTGGTTCAACACCACCCTGGGGCTGGCCATGCTGCTCGGACGTTTCCTGCCGATGGTCTTCGTCCTGGCCCTGGCGGGCTCGCTCGCCGGGCAGAAACCCGTACCGGTCACCGCCGGCACCCTGCGCACCGAGAAGCCGCTCTTCACCGGCCTCCTGGTGGGCGCGGTCCTGATCATCACCGGTCTCACCTACTTCCCGGCCCTCGCGCTGGGACCGCTCGCCGAGGGGTTGGCGGCATGAACACCGACACGCAGAAGCACGAGGACACGATGTCCACAGGGGTCACCTCCGCCATCAGCGAGGCGCGGGAGCCGCACAGCACCCCCGCCACCACGGAAGGACGGGTCGGCGCGGGCCTCTTCGACCCGGCGCAGCTCGTCACGTCGCTGCCCGGCGCCTTCCGCAAGCTCGATCCCCGGGTGATGGTCAAGTCGCCCGTCATGTTCGTCGTCCTGGTCGGATCCGTCCTGACGACGGTCTTCGCCTTCAAGGACCCCGGCGACTGGTTCGGCTGGGCCATCAGCGCCTGGCTCTGGCTCACCGTGATCTTCGCCAACCTGGCGGAAGCGGTGGCCGAGGGCCGCGGCAAGGCGCAGGCCGACACCCTGCGCAAGGCGAAGACCGACACCGTCGCCCGCCGGGTGGTGGACGGCCGTGAGGAGCGGATACCGGGTACCGACCTGCGGGTCGGAGACCAGGTCGTCTGCGAGGCGGGCGATGTCATCCCCGGCGACGGGGACGTCGTCGAGGGCGTCGCGTCCGTGGACGAGTCGGCCATCACCGGCGAGTCCGCACCGGTGATCCGGGAGTCCGGCGGCGACCGTTCGGCGGTCACCGGCGGTACGAAGGTGCTCTCCGACCGCATCGTCGTCAGGATCACCACCAAGCCGGGCGAGACCTTCATCGACCGGATGATCAACCTGGTGGAGGGCGCCGCCCGGCAGAAGACCCCCAACGAGATCGCGCTGAACATCCTGCTCGCCTCGCTGACCGTCGTCTTCCTGCTGGCGTGCGCCACCCTGCCGCCCTTCGCGGACCACGCCGGCACACACCTGACCATGGTGGTGCTGGTGGCGCTGCTGGTCTGCCTGATCCCGACGACGATCGGCGCCCTGCTCTCCGCCATCGGCATCGCGGGCATGGACCGCCTGGTGCAGCGCAACGTGCTGGCCATGTCGGGCCGTGCGGTCGAGGCCGCCGGCGACGTCTCGACCCTGCTGCTGGACAAGACCGGCACCATCACGCTCGGCAACCGTCAGGCCGCCGCGTTCGTACCGGTACGAGGCACCACCGAGACGGAGGTCGCGGACGCCGCACAGCTCTCCTCGCTGGCCGACGAGACGCCCGAGGGCCGTTCCGTCGTCGTCCTGGCCAAGGAACGGTACGGGCTCCGCGAACGCCACCAGGGCGAGCTGGTGGGGGCCGACTGGATCGCCTTCACCGCGCAGACCCGCATGTCCGGCGTGGACGTGGACGGCCGCAAGGTCCGCAAGGGAGCGGCCGGTTCCGTCATCGCCTGGGTCCAGGAGCGTGGCGGCACCGTCGACACCGGCGCGGAGGAGGCCGCGCACCGCATCTCCGAGGAAGGCGGCACACCGCTGCTCGTCGCCGTCGAGGACACCGAGGGGGCCCGCGTGCTCGGGGTGATCCACCTCAAGGACGTCGTGAAGGACGGCATGCGCGAACGGTTCGACGAACTCCGCCGCATGGGCATCAGGACCGTCATGATCACGGGCGACAACCCCCTGACGGCCAAGGCCATCGCGGAGGAGGCCGGCGTGGACGACTTCCTCGCCGAGGCCACCCCGGAGGACAAGATGGCGCTGATCAAGCGGGAGCAGGCCGGCGGGAAACTCGTCGCGATGACCGGCGACGGCACCAACGACGCGCCCGCGCTCGCCCAGGCGGACGTCGGCGTGGCGATGAACACCGGCACGTCGGCGGCGAAGGAGGCCGGCAACATGGTCGACCTCGACTCCGACCCGACCAAGCTCATCGAGATCGTCGGGATCGGCAAGCAACTCCTCATCACGAGGGGCGCGTTGACCACCTTCTCCATCGCCAACGACGTCGCCAAGTACTTCGCGATCATCCCGGCGCTGTTCGCGGCGGTGTACCCGGGGCTGGACAAGCTCAACATCATGGGACTGACCTCCCCGGACTCCGCGATCCTCTCCGCGGTCGTCTTCAACGCGCTGATCATCGTCGCGCTGGTGCCCCTCGCCCTCAGGGGCGTCCGGTACCGGCCGATGAGCGCGGACCGGATGCTCCGCCGCAACCTCACGGTCTACGGCCTCGGCGGGCTGGTCGCCCCCTTCATCGGCATCAAGATCATCGACATGCTCATCTCCCTCATCCCCGGGATCGGCTGAACGCCATGAACACCTCAGTGACCAACACCGCCCGGCTGCTCGGCGCCGGCCTGCGCGCCCTGCTCGTCCTCACCCTGGTGACGGGCGTCCTCTACCCCCTCGCCGTCACCGGCATCGGCCAAGGACTCTTCCCCGACCGGGCGAACGGCTCCGAGATCACGGCCGCCGACGGCAAGGTCGTCGGCTCCTCCCTGATCGGCCAGGCGTACGACCTGCCGCTGAAAGGCGGCCAGGAGACCCCGGAACCGGACCTCAAGTGGTTCCAGGGCCGACCGGCCAACGGGCTGGGCACCAACAGCGTCAACACCCGGTACGAGCTCATACTCTCCGGAGCCACCAACCGGGCCGCCGACAACGCGGAGTTGGTCCAGTGGGTCAAGGACGCCAAGGCCGCCGTCATCAAGGACAACTCCGTCGACGGCTACACCGTGAACCCCGCCGACGTACCCGCCGACGCGGTCACCTCCTCCGGCTCGGGACTCGACCCGGACATCTCACCGCAGTACGCGGAGATCCAGGTGCACCGCGTCGCCGAGCGGAACGGCCTGTCCGCCGCGCAGGTCGGCAAGCTCGTCGACGCCCACACCGACGGCCGCCAACTCGGCTTCCTCGGCGAACCCCGGGTCAACGTCCTCGAACTGAACACTGCCCTCAAGGCGCTCGTAGCCGGGCGGTGAGCGGGTCAAGCGAAGGAAAGCGAGCCCGATTCCCCCTACCCGCCCCGCCCCGCCCCTCCCCGCCCCTCCGCTCGTGTCAGGGCGCGAGCAGGGGAGCGGGGCGGCGGGTCGGGGAAGGGCCGAGCGCGATACCCGCGGCCGGTGCCCGTCCACCCTCCATCCGACGCACCATGATTCGACATGAACAGGGAGCAGAGATGCCGGCCCCGGAGAGCGCGGAGCCCCATGCCACGTCCATGCCACCCGAGTGCGTGGTCGAGGAGGTCCTCACCCGCTTCCACGCCTACGCCCGGATCCGCAGGTCCCGCGAACGCATACTGCCCGCCCGCCGCTACAGCCCCCGCGACGAGCAACAGGCCTTCGACGACCTGCACCGCGCGATGACCCGGCTGCGCAGCCCGGCGCGGTGACGCGGGCAGCGGCCGTCGACTTCTCGCCTCCTTCGGTCCCGTAATGCCGTGAGCCGCGCTTCCGGCCAGGTGCCGTTCATGCCGTCTTCCGTCTCCGGCGTACGAGGTGTCATTTCCGCCTCCCTAAGGTGCGGTGGCTGTCGCCGCAGCAGGCAGAACCCTGTGCCCGGCAGTTCCTGTCCTCACCGCCGCGCCAAGGAGAGAAGCTGCCATGAGTTCCGCCAGCACCCGACGTGACTTCCTCCGCAGATCCGCGACGACCCTCGGCGCGGCAGCCGCCGCCTCCGCGCTGCCCACCTCCATCGGCCGCGCGCTCGCCGTCGACGCCGCGGTGCGCACGGGGACCATCAAGGACGTCGAGCACGTGGTGATCCTGATGCAGGAGAACCGGGGCTTCAACCACTACTTCGGCTCGATGCGAGGAGTACGCGGCTTCGGTGACCGCTTCCCGATTCCGCTGGAGAGCGGGAAGCCCGTCTGGTACCAGTCCGACGGCTCCAGGGAGATCCCGCCCTACCACCTCGACCCGGCACGTTCCAGTGCGCTTCTCGTCCCCAGCACCCCTCACTCCTTCTCCGACGCGCAGGCCGCCTGGAATCAGGGAAAGCTCGGCTTCTGGCCGAAGTTCAAGTCCGAGTACTCCATGGGGTACTACCGGCGTGACGACATCCCCTTCCAGTTCGCTCTCGCCGAGGCGTTCACCATCTGCGACGCGTACCACTGCTCCGTCACCACCGGGACCGACCCCAACCGCATCACGTTCTGGTCCGGCTCCAACTTCAACCCCGAGCTCGGCCGCCAGGGCGTCAACCCCAAGGACGACCAGTCCGAGCCGAACAATCTCCGTAGCTGGATCAAGGGCAAGTGGGTGCCCGATGCCTGGCCGCAGACCTATACGTACGCGAGCAACGCCTTCACCTGGGACACCCTCCCCGACGTGCTGGAACGAGCCGGTGTCAGCTGGCACATCTACCAGGACATGAACGACAACTGGACAGGTGCGATGCACGGTTGCCTGGCCTTCGAGAGCTTCCGGACCGCGCGGCCCGGAACCCCGGTCTACGAGCACGGCATGACCGGTGGCCCCGACTTCCTCGACCGCCTCCGCGAGGACGTACGCAACGACACGCTCCCGCAGGTCTCCTGGGTGCTGACCACCGCGTCGAACTCCGAGCACCCCGGAGCCGGCTCCAGCCCGACGCACGGCGGCAACTTCACGGCGGATGTGCTGGACGCGCTGACCGCCAACCCCGAGGTGTGGAGCAAGACCGTCTTCCTGCTGACCTTCGACGAGAACGACGGCCTCTTCGACCACGTCCCCGCACCGGCCGTCCCCTCGTACAACCTCGACGGCAGCCTCGCCGGCAAGTCGACGATCCCCCTGGACGGCGAGTACTTCGACGCCTCCGCCGATCCGGCGAAGTGGCTCAAGCCGCAGGACACCGTGACCGGAACGACACGGCCCTGGGGGCTCGGCCCACGGGTGCCGCTCTACGCCGTGTCCCCCTGGAGCAGGGGCGGCTGGGTGTCCTCGGAGGTCTTCGACCACACGTCGGTGGGCATGTTCCTGGAGCAGCGCTTCGACATCGAGCTGGACACCATCAGTCCCTGGCACCGGGCGATCTCCGGCGACCTCACCTCGGCCTTCGACTTCAGGCACCCCAACGAGCGCCGCTTCCCCGACCTCCCGGACCAGAGCAACTGGGCCGACTCCGACGCCGAACAGCGAACCCTCCCGGCCCCGAAGGCACCGGCGGCACCGGAACCGCTCTTCCAGGAGCCCGGCCCCCGCTATTCGCGTGCGCTGCCCTACGAACTGCACACCGACGCCTCCGTGGACCGCGAGGCCGGCACGGTGGAGCTCCGGTTCCTCAACACCGGGGGCAAGGGGGCCGTCTTCCACGTCTACGACAGGCACCACCTCGACCGGATCCCACGCCGGTACACCGTCGAGCCCGGCAGACAGCTCACCGACGTGTGGACACCCACCGACGCCGACTCCGGCGCCTACGACCTCGAGGTCCACGGCCCGGGCGGCTTCTTCCGCTCCTTCACGGGGAGCACCGACGCGCCCGTCACGCCCTCCCTGGAACTCCGCTACGACCGTGCGGCGAAGTCCGTCGTCCTCACGGTCCGCAACCCGGGCGCACGAGGGATCATGCTCCGGGTCGAGCCCCACGCCTATCGCTTCGCAGGGCCGCGGGCGGTGCACGTCGGGCCCCGCAGGGAGGTCCACAAGCGCTGGCCGCTGTGGACCAGCGGTGACTGGTACGACTTCACGGTCACCACCGACGGCTCGCCCGCAGAGCACCGCTTCGCCGGCCGCGTGGAGACCGGCCGGGACGGCATCAGCGACCCGGCCATGGCCGCCCACCTGCAGCCGGGGAGGTCCCGAGCCGGCACGGAGTGAGGCGGCGCCGGTGCCGGCCGGTCAGCCGTGCAGGTCGGACGGGAATGCGGGGGGATGCTCAGACGGTTGTCGAGCGAGGCCGGGGAGACCTGACGCTGGAGCGCATCCGCGAGAGCTGGACCAGCTGGCGTGGCAGGGCTGTCCAACCTCTGGTGCGTGAGGCGCTGGCACGGCTGCTGCCCGACGCGCATCTTCCCGCCGCCCCCGCCGTCGGCGGTTGTTGGACCCGGACCAACGACGTGGAGATCGACATCGTGGGCCGAGACACGATGCTCACCGCGCGGTAGTCGTGCCCGTCCTGCTTGAAGCCTGGAGCTGCCCATGTGAACGTGGTCCGGATCGCTGAGAGATCCTTCGCCTTGCGCTCATGTGCAGACGGCGTCCGTATGGGATCGCGTCCGCAAGCGCATCGATGGGACGGGCGGGACAGGCGTACTTTGACGGCAGTTGCAGTTGGGTGCGACGTCCGATGGTTGAGCAGCTCGATTCGGCCGCAGCTTCTACTTCTCGCCGGCAGTAGGCGGAGCGGGGGGCAGGTTGAAAGTGAGGCTGGAGAAGTCATGGCCTTGAAGTACCGGGCCGTTCTGCGTCCCACCGCTGATGCTGTTGTGTACCTCAGCGCCCGAGCTGGTCTGCGCGTGTTGCCACCACTCGTCGAGCCGTGTTCGGAACTCCCGGTCCAGGGCGGCTCGTACGCCAAGAGCTGTCGCCAGCGCCTGCGCGGGCACAGGGTCGGCCGGGTTGGCCTCCAGCGCGGCTACCTCCAGCTCACCAGAACTGATCAGAGGTGATCCGTCCTGTTCAGCGCTGCGTCGAAACGGGCGCCGTACCAGCTCGGTGAGTCCTTGCCACGTCTGGCGTCCGGCTTCACTGCCGAGTGCGCCGGCCAGTGCTGCGAGTGCCGCTGCCGTGATCGGGTCCATGTCAGGACTCCCCCCGGGTTCGTGTCTGATCTTCACACCTTAGGCCTGCGGCATGGAGTGACGGAGTGGTTCCGGCACATCTGTTGCCCGTGCCGCGGCCTGACATGGTTGTCCGCGCCGAAAGCATCGGAGAGCAGCACCAGCATCTGCACGGCACCGGACGTCAGTCCAACCGACCTCTCGCGCACCTCACAACCAGGGGCCGTCTACGCATAAGGTCGGAGGAGCGAGTTGTCCGACCGGCCGGGTGCCAGGGGGTGGGAGCATGGGTGGGCTGGATGCCGCGGGAGCTCCGGAGGGGACCGGGATCGCGGTGGGCAATACGATTTCCGGTGGGTCGTTCGGTGTGAGTGTGCAGGCTGGGGCGATCCACGGCGGTGTGCACGTCCATCACCCGACACTCACGCGTGTGGTGCCGAGGCAGCTTCCGCCCGTTCCGGCGCATTTCACCAACCGGGCCGCCGAGGCCCGGCTGCTCGACGAGGTATGGGCCGGGCGGGCGGAGGGCGCTCCACCGCTGGTGCTGCTCACTGGTCCTGGGGGCGCCGGTAAGACGGCATTGGCCTCCTTTTGGGGTGCCCGCACGACGGACCATTTCCCGGACGGCCAGTTGTATGCAGACTTCGGTGGGTTCCGGCCGGAGAGGCCGGTGGAGCCGGGGCAGGTGCTGAGCGGCTTCCTGCGCGCATTGGGTGTGGCGCCGGAGCAGATGCCGGTCGAGATGGCGGAACAGGCGTCGCTTTACCGGTCGTTGACGGCCCAGTCTCGGCTGCTGGTACTGCTGGACAACGTTACCTCCGCTGCCCAGGTCGCCCCTCTGATGCCGGGATCCGCCGGTGGCATGGTCCTGATGACGAGCCGCCTGCGGCTGGCCGGGGTCCTGGCCCGGGGCGGCTCGCTGGTCGAGGTCGCGGCCCTGTCGCAGGAGCATGCGGTGGAGCTGCTCGTACGCGCGGTGGGCCGGACCAGAGGGGACGCCGAGGGGCAGCAGGTCGGGGATCTGGCGAGGCTGTGCGGCCGGCTCCCGATCGCCCTGTCCGTGGTGGGCGCGCGGCTCGCCTTGCGTCCGCGCTGGCCAGTCGCCCGCCTGGTTCGGGAACTGGCTGATGAACAGCGGCGGCTGGCGGCGCTGTCGGCCGACGAGGGGCTGTCGGTGTCGAGCGTGTTCGACGTCTCGTACGAAGGGCTGTCCGCGGGGCAGGCACGTGCGTACCGGCTGCTGGCCCTTCACCCCGGTCCCGACTTCGGCCCCGGGCTGGCCGCCGCGGTGCTTGAGCTGCCCGTCGAGGAAACCGCCGAGGTGCTGGATTCGTTGGTGGACGCCAGCGTGCTGGAGGACCGGGGGATCGACAAATACCGCTTTCATGACCTGGTCCGGCTGCACGCCCATGGGCGTGCAGCCGCGGAGGGCGGCGACGGCGAGGCTCGTGCCGTGCTCGAGCGCATCGCGGAACACTGTCTCAGTGTGGCGGTGGCGGCCAGTCGCGTGGTGATGCCCGGGGAATGGCATGTGGGTCCGGCGTACGGGCGCGACGCCGAGGGGGAGGTCGTCTTCGCGACCGGCCTTGAGGCACTGGACAGCCTGGAGCCCGAACTTCCCAATCTCATGGCGGTGTTGCGGGCCGCGAGCGAGTGCGGCTTGGACCAGCTGGTCTGGCAGCTGTGTGAGGCGATGTATTCGCTGTTCCTGTACCGCAAGCACTACCAGGACTGGATCGACGCCTACGGGATGGGCATCGAGGCGGCGGACAGGTGTGGTGACGAGGCCGCGAGGTCTCGGATGCACCACCGGCGGGGGGTTGCCTTCCACAATCTGGCCCAGTCGGAAGAGGCCCTTCGGGAAGGCGGGGCCGCGTTGGCCGCGGCGCGGGCCGCAGGGCACGAACTTGCTGAGTCCGCGGCGCTCCAGCTGATGGGGATGGCCTCGCGCGCCCTGGGTCGGTTCGGCGACGCGATCGAGATGTTGCGGCAGGCGGTGGAGGTCGACCACCGGGCGGGACAGGTCCGCAGTGAGGCCCTGGCCCAGAGGCTCTTGGGGTCGGCGCACCACGCGGCCGGCCACACCGGTCCGGCGGTCGACGTGCTGGAACGGGCGTGTGAACTGGCTGCGAGGCTGTCCGACCCTCCTGTGCTGGCGATGAGCCGTGTGTATCTCGCCGAAGCGTTGACCCGCGCCGGCCGTGCGTCCGAGGCACTTGAACTCGCTCGGGCCGCTTGGACCGTCATGGAGGACTCCGGCTCGAGCCAGTACCGGGCCCGCATCATGATGGCCTGGGGCCAGGCTGCGGAAGGACTCGGCGACCTGACCACTGCCCGGGATCGTCTGCTGAGGGCCCGCGACTTCTTCATCGAGGCGGGGGTGCCGAACCTGCAACCGGTGCGGGAGGCGTTGGGCCGGGTGGAAGCCCGTTTCGACGAGGGGTAGCGGCGGACAAGCGGTGAGGGGCGGCCGACACGACAATCTCCCTTCGATCAAGAAGGCCTTGGAAACGAGGGTTGGCGAGTTCAAGGACGTTGACTCCGCTCCTGCACGATGTCCGGCACGGCTGCGCTACGATCCTGACCGCAGCCGGGGTGGCTCCCCGCGTCGTGATGGAGATCCTCGGCCACAGCCAGATCAGCATCACGATGGATGTCTACACACACGTCGTCCAGGACACGCAGCGCGAGGCGATCAGTCACATGGACCGGCTGCTCAAGAGGCGGCCCGGCCGTGAGTGATCGCTGCCGTTGATGTCAGAAGTAGATGTCAAAGGCCACCTAGGAACGTTCCTAGGTGGCCTTTTCCCTTGTGCCCCCGGCAGGATTCGAACCTGCGACACCCGCTTTAGGAGAGCGGTGCTCTATCCCCTGAGCTACGAAGGCGGGGATCTGGCGGAAGCGGGTCTCGAAGCCCGGTGCGGTTGGCCGGTGGGCTTCGGGATTGCTGCCGACAGAGTTGTGGTGGGCAGGCCGGTGAGGTCTGGGCCACCGCCGACAGTGTAACGGGTCGCGCGGGATCCGCATCGCGGCCACACCCCGTGTTCTCCGGCCCGCAGCCGGGACCCGGGGTCCGAGAGGTGTCGGGCCGGGGCGGCAGTCCCGAGGGGTGCCGTCCCGGGGCCTGGAGCTCCGGGTCCCGGTCTGAGGGTGTGAGCGGACCGGGCCGCGAGGGGTGGGGTGCGCCACGAATGCGGAGGGCCCGCCGGTCTCGCGTGCACCAGGCGCGATGGGTGTTCTCCCGGCCGGGGACTGTGAGTCACCGGGCCACCGGGCCACCGGGCCGCCGGGTGGGCGTACGGCCGATGGAGCTGCTGAAGCGGCCCGGGGGCCCGCAGGTGGCTGGTGGGCCGTCCTCAGCGGCGGCACGTTGCCCGGTGCCACGCCTGTGGGCTGCGCCATCTCGAAGGCGCGCACGATGTCCGAGCAGCCGTAGCGGACCCGGCGATGGCCTGATGAGGCGTCATGACGCGCCCTGGTAAGTCGTGTTAAGCATGACCCGGGGCAGGTGCAGTCGGCGCCGGAGCGGCAGGGGGCAGGGTGGAAGCGGTATTCGTCGACCGGGAGGAGAGTCTGCGGCTCCTCGACGAGGCAGTGTCGCGTCTGGTCGCGGGTCGACCCGGTGTGGTGATCGTCGAGGGCGAGTCGGGCATGGGGAAGTCCTCGCTGCTGCGGGAGTTCACCCGGCGGCTGAACAGCCGCCCCGGGGGTGCCTCGAGGGATCGGCGGACCGGAGCGGTGAACGCGGCTCCGTGTCGGGCGGTTCTGGTGCATGCCACCCCGGGTATCGGCCCGCGCCGGCCGTTCGGTCCGGTGCGTGACGCGTTGTTCGCGCTGGAGCCGCCGGTCCCCGGGCGGCGGCTTCCACGTCTGGGGCGGACCATGCGCCGTGGGGCGGCCGCGGCGGCGCCGGATCTGCTGTCGCTGGCGGTGCCGGGGCTGGGCGCGGTGTTCTCGGCCGGCCGGGTCTTCGCCGAGGCCGCCGTGGCGACGGGGACGATCCCCGGCGACAGCCTCCAGCCCGTGGCGAGCACGGTGACGCGGCAACTGGTGGAGTTCGTCCTGACGCGTGCCAGGGACGGCAAGCCGCTGTTGCTGATGATCGACGACGTACAGCTCTGCGACGACTCCACTCTCGAGTTCCTGCACATGCTGTTGCCGCATCTGCGTCACGAGCCGATCGGTCTGGTTCTCGGGCTGAGCAAGTACACCTCTCACGTCGGCAACGGGCAGGCTGTCCGGGAACTGCTGCGCAGCTGGGAGCGTGACTACGAGGACCTGCTGACGACGCACCCCCTCCCACCACTGCCCGCCTGGGCAGTGGGGCAGCTGGTGGACGAGCGGCTGAGGGGGCACGCCCTGCCCGTCGGCTTCGCTCTGGAACTGAACGCGGTCACCAAGGGCCGGCCGGTCTTCGTCGAGCAGTGTCTGCGACTGTGGCGGCCGGATCACGGAACGCGTGTTCCCCTGCCGCAGGAGCTCGACGCCGCGGTCCGTGACCGGTTCGAGCGCCTGAACGACCAGGAGCGCGAACTACTCTGTGTCGGTGCGGCGATGGGTGAGTTCTTCTTCTCGCACACGATCGCCGAGGTCACCGGACTGCCCCATGCCCGGACCCAGGACCTCCTGTACGGGATCGAGCGGCACCACGGCCTCGTCCGAGCCCGCCCCTGGGGTGATGTCCCGGCGTGGGCGCAGGGTCTCGACACGTCCTGGTACGACTTCGAGCACCGGGTCCTGCAGACCGGTATCCGGCACGCCCAGGACGAAGGCGTCCGGCTGCGCCGGCACGCTGCCGTCGCGTCGGCCCTGGAGCGCCTGCGGGTGAGTGGTGAAGGGCGTAGGCCGTTGGAGCTGCGGGCGGTGGCCGCTGAGCAGTACCGATTGGCAGGTCCCGCTCTTGCGGCGCGCAGTGCGGAAGCACACTACGAGCTCGCCCGGTCCGTCGCGGTGGAGGACCTGTCGTTCGTCGAGGCGGAGCGGTACTGCCGCACCGCTATCGCTTCTGCCCGCCTGTTGCCCGGAAGGCATCCCGAGCGGGACGGACGGCTCGTCGAGGCGATCGAACTGCTGCTGAGCCTCACCGAAGTGCGCTGGAAGGGCGGCGAGGGTGAGCGGGAGAGCGCGGGGATCGACGCTCTCGCCGCCGAGGCGGAGGAGGCTGCTCACAGGCTGGGGGATCCACTGCTCGTCGCCCGGACCACGTTGCTCCGGGGCAAGACGCTCCTTGCGGTCAGCGGGGTCGCGCCCTCGCTGGAGAAGCTCCGGGAAGCGGTGGAACGGGCCCGCGACTGCGGTGAACGGGGGCGGCCCGCCCTCTTCGTCGCCATGGTCGAGTACGGGCGCCAGTTGCCCAAGCGCGACCTGCAGGCGGGCTTGCGGGTGCTGCGCGAGGCAGAGGAGCTGTACGCCTCCGATCCGCACCTGGGAGAAGCGGGCAACCCGGTCCTTCAGCACGCCCGGAACCTCAACGAGATGCAGATCGGGGTCAATCTCTTCGACACCGGCCTCCTCGGTGAGGCTCGTCAGCGGCTCACGCGGTGCATCGAACGCCTGAGGAGCGAACCCTTCCACGCCGAACTGCCCATCGGGCTGAACTACCTTGCTCAGCTCCACCTGGCCATGGGGGACTGGGACGAGGCCCGAACCGTGCTGCGCGAGGCGCTGGACTTCGAGGAACGCCGTGACGGCAGCAGCGGATGGCATGCGTACAACACGGCCCTTCTCGCCCGTGTCGTCGCACGTGACCCCTCTCGCGCCGACGAGGCCGTACAACTGGCGGAGGACGCCTGGGCGGAGACCCGGCGGACCTGGCTCGTCAACCTGGTGCCCATCGTGCGCAACCTCTACATCGAGATCCTCCTAGACACGGGCGGCGGCCTGGAACTCGCCGCCCGGCTCGCGGAGGACACGCTGGTCGACACCCGCAGGAGCGGCATGGTCCGCAGCGAGATCGCCGGGTACATCCTGCGCAGCAGGATCCATACGCGTCAGGAGCGGACGGACCTGGCGGCCCGTGACGCCCGGCAGGCCCTGGCGTTGCTCGCGGAGCACGGCGACCTGCCGGCGCTGCGCACGGAGGAGGTCCTGTACCGGGCCGCAGACGCTGTCGCGCGGGCTGGTGACACGGAGGAGGCCGGTCTTCTGCTCGGTCGTGCCCGGGAAGTGGTGCGACGGAAGGCGGGAAGTATCGGAGATCCGGTGCTGCGTGCTCGGTTCCTCGACGCGGTGCCGCTCAATCGCTGCCTGCTCGGTGACCAGGAGGAGGTGTAGTTCGAAAAGCGCGCCCTGTGCCGCCCCCCACCGCCGAGAACGTCGCGAAGTGGATCTACGACGCCTGGCGGGGCGAGCTGCCGGAGCTGAGCGCCGTACGTGTCTCCGAGACACCCAGGACCTGGGCGACGTACCGGCCTCGCGGGTGCCCGTAGGGATGGTTGACGGGTCCGGGGTGCGGGCATAGCGTCGCCGGGTCGCCGAGCCCGTACGTGGAGAGGCCGTTCGTGCCGCACACCGATCCCAGCCGTACGCCCGATCCCAGCCGTACGCCCGATCCCAGCCGTGGCCGTGTGCCGCGAGCGCCGGCACCCGGGGAGGGCGAGCGCGCCCGTATCGAGGCGTCACTGACCGCGCCGGGTGCCCCGTTCGCGGTGGAGCGCGCCGAGCACGGGCCGCTGGTGTACGCGCACGGCCCCCGCACCCTGCGGGAGTTCGTGGAGACCACCTGGGCCTTCGGTGAGCAGCCGTTCCTCGTGTCCGGTGAACGCGTCTGTACGTACGGGGAGTTCTTCGCGGCGGCCTCCGCCCTCGCCGTACGCCTCAGTGAGACGTACGGGCTGTGCCCCGGTGACCGGGCCGTGGTGGCGATGCGTAATCACCCCGAGTGGCAGATCGCCTTCTGGGCCGCGCAGTTGGCCGGCCTGATCGCCGTTCCGCTCAACTCGTGGTGGACGGAGGGAGAGTTCGCACCCGTCCTCGACGACTGCGAGCCGAGGGTGCTGCTCGTCGACGGTGAGCAGCTGGGCAAGGTCGAGGCGTGGGGGCGGAAGGCCGGGGCGCGCTTCGTCGTCTTCCACCACGACGGGGGGTTGCCCGAAGGGGGCGAGCGGTACTCCGACCTGCCGGAGCCCGACCCTTACGCCGCTCCGCCCGATGTGGAGGTCCGGCCCGAGGACGACGCGACGATCATCTACACCTCGGGTACCACCGGGCGGCCGAAAGGGGCCGTGGCCACCCATCTCGCGCAGGCCGGCGCCGCCCTCAATCCGCGCTACCAGGCAGCCGTCTCGGCGCTGGGCCGTGGCGTCATCCCGGGGCAGGGGCCCGTGCCGGTCACGCTGATGACGTTTCCCTTCTTCCATGTCGCCGCGTTCACCAGCCTCTACTCGGCCATGTCGGCGGGCGGCACCCTGGTGCTGATGCCGAAGTGGGACGCGGAGGAGGCGCTGCGGCTGATCCGGGAACACGGGGTCACGCACTACGCGGGTGTCCCGGCCACCGCGCTCCAGCTGCTCGCCGCGGCGGACAGGGCGGGTGACGCGCTGGAGGGGCTGCGCGGGCTGAACACGGGCGGCGCGGCCGCCCCTCCCGCGCTGGTGGCCGGGATCACCGCCCGGTACGGGGAGCGCGTCGAGCCCCGCAACGGCTACGGCCTCACCGAGACCAGCGGCGGGGTGCTCGCCAACTTCGGTGACGCCTACCGGGCGCACCCGGAGTCCGTGGGTACCCCGACGCCGGTGACCGAAGTGCGGATCGCGGGACCGGCGGGGGAGGAGCTGCCGGAGGGCGAGGCGGGTGAGCTGTGGCTGCGTGGGCAGTCCCTGGTGCGGGGCTACTGGCGCGACGAGGCCGCGACCGGGGCGGCGTTCACCGGCGGCTGGTTCCGTACGGGAGATCTCGCCGTCGTCCGGGACGGGCGCGTCGCCGTCGTGGACCGGATCAAGGACCTGGTGATCCGCGGTGGTGAGAACGTGTACTGCGTGGAGGTCGAGGGCGTACTGCACGACCACCCCGACGTGGAGGACGCGGCGGTGTTCGGCCTGCCGCATCCGGTGCTGGGCGAGGAGGTCGCGGCGGTCGTCCGGGTGCGCCCGTCTTCCGCCGTCACCCCGGAGGCGCTGCGGGAGCATGTGGGCCGGAGCCTGGCGGCGTTCAAGGTGCCGGCCCGGGTGCGGGTCACCGAGGAGCCGCTGCCGAGGAACCCCACCGGCAAGCTCCTCAAGCGGGAGCTGCGGGATGCGTTCCCGGGGCGGCCGGAGTGAGGGGCGGACGCTTACGACCGGGTGATCCGGACCAGTAGGCGTTCACAGCTGGGTGATCCGGCCGGCAGATGTTCACGGCCGGGTGGTCCGTACCCGTCAGTCCCTCACGGCCGGGTGGTCCGTACCCGTCAGACCCGCACGGCCGGGTGGTCCGCACCCGTCAGTCCCTCACGGCCGGGTGATCCGCACCCGGTAGTTCCCGTCGGAGTCCTTGTCCCGCACGGATATTCGTACGCCGTCGGCCCGGTCGGTGAAGGTCTCGCCGGGCTGGAACGGGGCGTCCGAGAGTTCGGCGTGGACGTTGGGGCGCCGGGTGCAGCCGCCGCTGTCCTCGGTGCTGTCCTCGACGGAGATCGGCCCCTGGCCGGTGTCCACGTCGGAGCTCACCTTGTAGATGAGGACGCCGGGCCGGCACACCGCGTCGTCGTTGCCCTCCGCGGTCCGTACCTCCACCGCGTAGCCGGACCGGTCGCTCACCGGTACGAAGACGAGCTTGGGGCCGCCCTCGGTCGCCAGCGGGCCGAGGAGGTGTTCGCTGGTTCCCGGCATGGCGGCGCAGCTGATCTGGTCGTCGTCCAGCCAGCCGAGCTTCCACTTGTGCCAGCCGAGGAGGTCGTTGTTGGCCCCCCAGTCCTCGGACATGATGTCCCAGTGCCCCACCGAGCCGCCGCCCTCCATCGTGTAGAGGTCGGGCAGCCCGAAGACATGGCCGTTCTCGTGGGGCAGGACGCGGTAGCCGGTCTCCGCGTAGGAGCCGGAGCCGTCGTCCTGGCGGCTGTAGACGAAGGACGTGTTGGCGAGCGGGATGCCGTCGGCGAAGGGGGCGTCGTCGTTGCCGGAGAAGGTCACCGACAGCACGGTGTCCAGCGCCGAGGGACCGGCGTTCGGGGTGACCAGCACGTTGACCAGGTCGTACGCGGAGAAGTCGACCTTGGGGTCGGCGATCTCCACCAGGTCCTTGACCATCTTGCGGTAGCCGGGTTCGTACGGGGAGCCGCGCTCGATGCCGTACTCGGAGAACGGCAGGGGCATCCGCAGCCAGTCGTTCACGGGTGTCTCGGGCTGGTAGACGAGGCGTCCGTAGGAGCTGGTGCGGAACCAGTCGGAGGTCTGCGGGAAGAACTCGGCCAGCCGGTCGGCGGCGGGCTCGGTGGCCTTGGCGTCGGGGAAGTCGATCATCAGGTTGAGGGCTCTGATCCGCCCGGTCGAGCGGGCGTAGCCGGCCTGGGTCGGCATCCCCTCCGACATCTGTACGCCCATGGCCGCGGGTATCCGGCAGGGGGCCAGGCCGGTGCCCCGGGGGGCGGCCGCCGGTCCGGCGGAGGCGGGACCGGCGAGCGGGAGGGTGGAGCTGGCCGAGGCCATCGTGGCGATGACCAGGGCGGTCGCTCCGGCGAGAGCGAGCGGGCGGCGGTATCCGCGTATCCGGTGGCGGGACTGCTGCATGGGCGTCGCCTTCGGTCCGCGGCAGCCGGCCGGTCCTGACTGCGCTCTGCCGATCAGCCTCTGCCGGGTGGCGGGGGACCGCCTGCGGGGTGCGCCGATGGGGGGAAATTCCGGCGCCCAGGATTGTGTGGCCCACGTCACAACGGGGCGGGAAATAACCGGGGAGGGCTTCCCCGTTTGAACCTGTGTCCCCGGCGAAACGGGGATACGGTCCCCGGTTCGCGCCGGAGGCCGGGACACTCACCGGAAGGGAAGGACCGTGGCCGTGGAATCCGTCGCCGGAACCGCCCCCTGCGCCGCGCAGCGCCGTGCCCCCCGCCCGCGGGCGGACGCGCTGCGCAACAGGGAGCGGATCGTGGCGGCAGCGCGCGAGATGTTCGTCGAGTTCGGGCCCGACGTGCCCCTCGACGAGGTCGCGCGGCGCGCCGGAGTCGGCAACGCCACGCTCTACCGGAACTTCCCCGACCGGGCCGCCCTGGTCCACGAGGTCGTCCTGGCCGTCACCTCCCGCACCACCGACCGGGTGGAGGAGGCCGTCGCGGCCGAGTCCGACCCGTTCGCCGCGCTGAGCCGCTTCGTGCACGCGGCCGCCGACGAGCGGATCGGCGCTCTGTGCCCGATGCTGTCCGGCGGTTTCGACACGGACCACCCAGAACTGCTCGCCGAGCGCCGTCGCCTCGAAGAGGCCGTCGAAGGGCTCGTGGAGCGCGCCATGTCCGCGGGGAGGCTGCGCACCGACATCGCCGTCGGTGACGTACTCGTCGCCCTGTCCCAGCTCACCCGGCCGCTGCCCGGCATCGCCTGCCCGGACATCGACCGGTTCACCCACCGTCATCTGCAGCTCTTCCTGGACGGCCTGGAAGCCCCGGCCCGCTCCGAGCTGCCCGGATCGGCGGCGACCTTGGAGGTCCTGCGCAGCGGGCGCTGACGTCCGCGCACCGGAGAACCGACACCCACAGCCCCGGCCCGACGGGCCGTCCGACCCGACCGCGATCCCTTCCCGACCGCAGATGGCGCGGCCCCGCACGGCCGCTCCGTCCCTGCCGCCGGGCCGGACCTGAAACAGGTCCCGGCGCCGGTACCTCCTGCCCTTCCGGTCCCGTACGGGTGGCTGCGCGCGCCCCGCACGCCGGACCGGTGACTCCTCGTGCCCCTAGGTGGCTATTCCCATGTCGAAAACAACCGGCACCGTCCCTGATCCCGGTCGCTGGAAAGCGCTGGCGTTCATCGCCCTCGCCCAGCTGATGGTCGTGCTCGACGCGACGATCGTGAACATCGCCCTGCCGTCCGCCCAGACGGACCTGGGTATCTCCGACGGCAACAAGCAGTGGGTCATCACGGCCTACGCCCTCGCCTTCGGTGGCCTCCTGCTCTTCGGTGGCCGCATCGCCGACCTGTGGGGCCGCAAGCGGACCTTCGTGGTCGGCCTGATCGGCTTCGCCGCCGCCTCCGCGCTCGGCGGCGCGGCCCAGGGCGAGGCCATGATGTTCGGCTCGCGCGCCCTGCAGGGCGTCTTCGGCGCGCTGCTCGCGCCCGCCGCCCTGTCCCTGCTCGCGGTGATGTTCACCGACGCCAAGGAGCGGGCGAAGGCCTTCGGTATCTACGGGGCCATCGCCGGTGGCGGTGGCGCGGTCGGCCTGATCCTGGGCGGCTTCCTGACCGAGTACCTGAACTGGCGCTG
This sequence comes from Streptomyces sp. NPDC059166, assembly GCF_042755185.1. NCBI lineage: Bacteria > Bacillati > Actinomycetota > Actinomycetes > Kitasatosporales > Streptomycetaceae > Streptomyces > Streptomyces sp. NPDC059166. The sequence goes on from NZ_JBHZCI010000034.1 coordinate 21,611, forward strand.
GACCTTCTTCGTCAACATCCCGTTCGCGATCGTCGCCGCCGTGGGCGCCTGGCTGGTCATCCGTGAGCCGGCCGGCGGCCGCAACCGCTCGCCGCTCGACATCCCCGGTGTCGTCCTGTCCACGCTGGGTCTCGTCTCGCTGGTGTACGGCTTCACCCGTGCCGAGTCGGCCGGCTGGTCGGACTCGCTGACCATCGGCATGTTCGTGGCCGCCGGCGTCCTGCTGCTCGCCTTCGTCGTCACCGAGTCCCGGGTGAAGTCCCCGCTGCTGCCGCTGCGCGTCCTGACCGAGCGCAACCGCGGGGGCGTCTACCTCTCGCTGGGCCTCGCGATCATCGCGATGTTCGGGCTCTTCCTCTTCCTGACGTACTACCTCCAGGTCGTGAAGGGCTACACGCCGGTCAGGACCGGCTTCGCGTTCATGCCGATGATCGTGGGCATGATCACCGGTTCCACGCAGATCGGTGCCCGTCTGATGACCCGCGTCCCGCCGCGGCTGCTGATGGGCCCGGGCTTCCTGCTCGCGGCGTCCGGCATGCTCCTGCTGACGCAGCTGGACATCGACACCTCCTACGCGGCCGTCATCCTGCCGGCGCAGCTGCTGCTCGGCCTGGGTATGGGTACCGCGTTCATGCCGGCGATGTCGCTGGCCACGCACGGCATCGAACCGCGTGACGCGGGTGTGGCCTCCGCGATGGTGAACACCTCGCAGCAGGTCGGCGGCGCCATCGGCACCGCACTGCTCAACACCATCGCGGCCGGTGCCACCACCGCGTACATCGCCGACCACGCCGCCGGTGCGAGCGACCCGAAGCTGCTCCAGCTGCAGGCCATGGTCAGCGGCTTCGCCGCCGCCATCTGGTGGGCCGTCGGCATCCTGGTCGTCGCCTCGGCGATCGCCGTGACGCTGATCAACACCGGACGCCCGGGCGCCGGTACGGCCGGCCCGTCCGGTGGGGCGGGGGAGCCGGTGGACGGCTCCGAGGACGAGTTCAGGATCCCGGTCGTCGCACACTGACCCGGGCGCCGCGGGCCGCCCGCGCATGACGCGCGGCGGCCTCCCCGGCCCGTCCTCCCTCTGCCCTGGTTCCGCTCAGCGGAGCCAGGGCAGATCCGCGTCCGTGCCCTCCGGCTGGAGGCCGGTTGCGATGACCTGCATGATCTCGCCGAGGGACGACACCTGCTGGGGTGTGAGCCGGGCGAACATCGCCTGCCGTACGGCCTCGACGTGCCCCGGTGCGGACCGTGCCAGCATCTCGTAGCCCTCGTCGGTGAGCACCGCGTTCTGGCCGCGCTTGTCGGAGGGGCAGTCCTCACGGCGGACCCAGCCGCTCTTCTCGAGCCGTGCGACGGCGTGCGAGAGGCGGGAGCGGGTGATCTTGGCGTCCTTGGCCAGCTCGGTCATGCGCTTCCGGCGCCGGGGCGCCTGGGAGAGGTGGACCAGTAGTCCGTAATAGATGTGCGGCATGCCCGCGTCGCGCTGCAACTGGCGGTCGAGGTGGTCCTCCATGAGCGTGGTGGCGTGGAGGTACGCGCGCCACACGCTCTGCTCTTCGTCGGAGAGCCACCGGGGCCCGCCGGGGGATGCCGTGGTCATGTACTCCACTGTACGACCTTTTCTTGAAAGTTGAACTAGATAGAGCTAAGGTCTCGGGGGGTTGGACCTTGAAGTTTCAAGGACTGGGCGGCGAACCGGTCCGGGAGGCCGATGCGTCCGCCTGATCTCCCGGGACCGCCCGTTCCCCTCGCCCGCAGGCGCGGATGCCCGGTACTTGTACGGAACACACATACCTTGACCAGTCCGGGAATGGGAGTGCCATGACAGCCACCGCGGACCGTATGCCCGCCCTCTACCTCTCCCACGGCGCTCCTCCGCTCGCCGACGACCCGGTCTGGCCCGGAGAGCTGGCCGCCTGGTCGGCAGGGCTGCCGCGCCCCAAGGCGATCCTGATGGTCTCCGCCCACTGGGAGGAGGCCCCGCTCGCCCTCGGCGCGACCGAGGCGGTGCCGCTGGTCTACGACTTCTGGGGATTCCCCGAGCATTACTACACGGTAAGTTACGCCGCTCCGGGCGCCCCGAAGCTGGCGGACGACGTCCGCAAGCTCCTGCGCGGCGCCGGCACCCCGGTCCAGGACATCCCCGACCGAGGGCTGGACCACGGGGCGTACGTGCCGCTGGTCGAGATGTTCCCCGCCGCGGACATCCCCGTGCTCCAGATCTCGATGCCGACCCTCGACCCGCAGAAGCTGATGGCCATCGGGCGGAAGCTCGCCACGCTGCGCGACGAGGGTGTGCTGATCGTCGGCAGCGGGTTCTTCACCCACAACCTGGCCGCTCTGAGGCACGCCGGCGGCGGCACCCCGGGCTGGTCGGCGGAGTTCGACGACTGGGGGCACCGGGCGCTGCTGGCCCAGGACGTCGACTCGCTGCTGGACTTCGAGCACGCCTCGCCCGCGGGCAGGCTCGCGCATCCGCGCACCGAGCACTTCGCCCCGCTGTTCGTCACGCTCGGCGCCGCGGAGGGCGACCTCGATCAGGCGAGCAGCGTCATCGACGGCTTCTGGATGGGTCTGGCGAAGCGCTCGGTGCAGTTCGGCTGAGCTCCTTCTCGTACCAGGCGACGTCCCAGTACCGGCCGAACTTCCGGCCCACCTCCGTGTACGTGCCGATGTGGCGGAAGCCGAAGGCGGTGTGGAGGCGGACCGAAGGCTCGTTGGGCTGCGCGATGCCCGCGTAGGCGCGGTGGATGTCCTCGGCGGCCAGGGCCTCGAACAGCGCCTTGTAGAGCAGGGTGCCGATGCCGCGCCCGGTGGCCTCCGGCGCGCAGTAGGCACTCACCTCGACAGAGGTGCTGTACGCCGGCTTGGGGCGGAAGGGGCTGCTGGTGGCATAACCGAGGACATGCGGCGCGTCGTGCCGGGTATCCGGGTTCAGAGCAACCAGGAGCCGGTGGGGGCCGTCTTCCGGGTGGGAGCGCAGCCAGGGGAGCCGCGCGTCCGGGGTGAACGCGACCGTGTCGAATGTGAGGGCGGTCTCACGGACGTAGTGGTTGTAGATGTTCGTGAGAGCCGTCAGATCGGCTTCCACGCCAGCCCTGACCTGCACTTCTGTGGGTATCTGCACCATCTGTCCTCGCGTTGGGGCCGACAGGGTACTGCATGATCTCGAAAGTGAATGGTCCCCGTGGGAATTCTGTCCGGATTCCAGTCGTTGTTTCCATCGGATGCAGGGCACCCGAAAGGGTGTCGCGACCTACTCAGCAAGGGAGCACGCATGGCAACCCGTGCCGTCGCCCGTCGTTCGTCCGCCAGCACCGGCGGGACCGACCGGGCAAGCAGTGTTCGCGCCGGGGGCGGGGAGATCGCCGATCGCGACCTGGTCGGCATGTACCTGGACGAGATCGCCCGCACTCCGCTGCTCGACGCCGCCAAGGAGGTCGAGCTCTCCCAGACGATCGAGGCGGGCGTCTACGCCCGGCAGATCCTCGACGGCGAGGTGGAGAGCGACGCGGGCGGGGCGACGCGTGAGGAGCTGGAAGCGCTGGTCGCCGAGAGCGAGCGCGCCAAGGACATATTCATCCGTTCCAACCTCCGCCTCGTCGTTGCCGTGGCCAGGCGCTACCCCAGGGCGGGCCTGCCCCTCCTCGACCTGATCCAGGAAGGGAACGCCGGCCTGGTGCGCGCGGTCGAGAAGTTCGACTACGCCAAGGGCTTCAAGTTCTCGACGTACGCCACGTGGTGGATCCGCCAGGCCATCACCCGCTCCATCGCCGACCAGTCGCGCACGATCCGCCTCCCCGTGCACCTCGTGGAGGAGCTCGGACGTATCCGGCGTGTGCAGCGTGAGTTCAACCGCGAGCACGGGCGGGACCCGGAGCACGCGGAGATCGCCGAGGAGCTCGGATCGAACGCCGAGCGCGTGGGCAACGTCCTCGACTGGGCCCGTGACCCGGTCAGCCTCAACATGTCCGTGGACGACGACGGCGACACCCAGTTCGGGGACCTGCTGGAGGACACATCCGCCGTCTCGCCCGAGCAGTCCGTGATGACGCTGCTGCGCAGCGAGGAGCTCGAGGACCTGATCGGCAAGCTCGACAACCGCACCGCCTCCATCATCAAGATGCGCTACGGGATCGAGGACGGCCGTGAGCGGACCCTCACCGAGGTGGGCAAGCAGCACGGCCTCACCCGCGAGCGGATCCGCCAGATCGAGAAGCACGCGCTGCTCGAATTGAAGCGAATGGCTCACGACACGGGCTTTGATGCTGCGGCATGAGCCGATAACCCGTAATCTCCCCTTAACGCCGGTTCGCACCGGCCCGACGACCGGCCTGCCGCCGGTCCCCCGAACTGAGTCCCGGCGCCCACCCCCCCCGGCGCCGGGGCTCATCCCTTTCTCCGGCGGGCCTCAGGTGCTCGATGCGGCCCGGGTGAGACGGGCGCCGAGGGTGGCGAGGCGCTCCACCAGCGCGGGTGGTCCATGGGCCTCGAAGGCGCAGTCCGCCAGGGCGAGCCGCAGGGCCACCCACTCCAGGGAATTCGACGTCCGCGTCCGCAGCCGGCAGGTGTGGTCGCCGGTGGGCTCCAGCGGCCCGAGTTCCGTGGGCAGCCGGTCCGCGAGGACCGAAGCCGGCCCTTCGAACGCCACGTCGACGTCCCAGGCCGGCTGGGCGACCGACATCGTCCGCCCCAGCAGCTCGCCCGCGTCCTCGCTCCCGGCGGGGAGAGCGCGCGGGGTGAAGCGGGCACCCGTGGCGAAGGGCTCGCTCAGTCGGTCCACCCGGAACGTGCGCCAGTCCTCGCGGTCCAGGTCGTAGGCGATGAGATACCAGCGGCTGCCCGTACTGACCAGCCGGTAGGGCTCGGTCAGCCGCTTCGACCCCGTGCCGTCCGCGGCCCGGTAGCCGAAGCGCAGCGTCTCCCGGGCGGTGGCGGCCGACGCGATCGCCGTGAGGGTGCGCGGGGCGATCGTCGCACCGTCGCCCCGGGTGAGCGCGACCGTGGCGTGCTGCAGGGCGGAGACCCGGTGCCGCAGCCGGGACGGCAGCACCTGCTCCAGCTTGGCCAGCGCCCGGACGGACGCCTCGTCCACCCCCTCGATGGCGTGCCCCGCCCCGGCCCGGAGGCCGACGGCGATGGCCACGGCCTCCTCGTCGTCCAGCAGGAGGGGAGGCATGGCGGTGCCCGCGACCAGCCGGTAGCCGCCCACGGAGCCGCGTGAGGCCTCTACGGGATACCCGAGACCCCTGAGCCGGTCGACGTCCCTGCGTACCGTGCGCGGGCTGACCTCCAGTCGTGCGGCCAGCTCGGGGCCGGGCCATTCCCTCGGAGTCTGGAGCAGCGAGAGCAGACGCAGAAGTCGTGCCGGGGTGTCCGTCATGCGCCCAGGATGCCGCTCATCGAGGTCAGGAACCGGCCGCATGGGAGAACCGGAGGTCTCGGTGCGGCCGGATCGGGGACGGTGGCGCTGACGGGCTCAGCCGATCCTGGTGCGGTTCTCCATCGCCAGTCTGGCGGCGCTCTCCTCGTCGTAGACCTCGCACATGTGGCGGCCGTCGGGCGTGGCCGTGTGCTCGACCTCCCAGAGGCTCGTCTCCGTGCCGTCCAGCAGGAGGAAGGCGTGTTCGTAGAGCGTGAAGCCGGCGTCGCGCCCGTCGACCTGGTACTGGCGGCCGAAGACCTGGGTGATGTGGTGCGCGAAGGCGGCGCGCAGCAGCCGGGCCGTGCCGTCTCCCGGCCGGTCGCCGTTCTCCGCGCGGCGAAGCACGCGGCGGGCGTGGTCGGCCGAGTTGTCCGGGGCGTACATCCGGGGCAGCGGTGCCGGGGGGACGGTCATCAGCAGGGTGAGTGCCTCCAGATCCTCCCGCAGGCTGTCGTCGCCGAGGGCGGGGGTGTCCCACAGGCTGCCGGCCAGTCGGGCCGCGGCGAGCCGTGCGTCTCCCTCGTCGTCGTACACCTCGTGCCGGCGGGGTGCCGGGACGTCCCTGCCGCCGCAGTGCACCAGCTCCCAGAGGGTGAGCGCAGTGCCGTCGGAGAGCAGATAGGTGTGCCGGTAGGTCTCACGGTGCAGTACGGCGCTGTGGTGGGACGAGTGGAGGGCGCTGCTGTGCGCCAGCGCCGACCCGAGGCGGTCGATGGTGGTGTCGGAGAGGTCGAAGGAGTTGAGGGCGCATCGCAGGAGTCGCTCGAGGTGTTGCTCGGTTGTCTCGTACGGATCGCTCAAGGTGCTGTCTCCAGGCCGTTGCCGCGTGTTACCTGATGCGTGCATAACGTAGTCCCTGGGTCTGACATCGTGACCGGGGTTCGCGAAAAACGTACCGCGCACGCAGAAAGTTCCCGGCTCCGCGAGCGGTCTCACGCAAGAGCTTCCCGGGCGCCCGGGGGAGCACCGTAGAGCTCGCTGTAGGAGGGGAAGGCCCCGCCGGGGCCGTCGACCCCGGAGGCCGCCCTGGCGGCCTTCACCACCGCACGCGCCAGTGTGTCGGCTCCGGCCGCCAGGATGCCGTTGAGCGCGGCGACCGGTTCGCCCGGCAGCGGCAGGGCCCCGGTGGAGAGCGTGAACACGGTGTCCCCGTCCGTGAGCAGGTGCACCGGCCGCACGGCGCGCGCCAGCCCGTCGTGCGCCGTGCCCGCGAGCTTCTGCGCCTGCGCGCGGGTGAGTTCCGCGTCTGTCGCGACGACGGCGATCGTGGTGTTGAAGACACCGCCGGACGCCCCTTCCTCCCGGGCGTCCGCGTCCCGGGCGGGACGCGCGCCCGCGATCTCGTCCAGGCGCCGGCAGGCCGCCTCGTGCACCTCCGGCTCCGGCGGCACCGGCGGACGGCCGGCGCCGTACTCCCCGTACAGCACCCCGGTCGCCGGATCGACGACGGAGCCCGCCGCGTTGACGACCGCCAGTGCGGCGACGGTGACCCCGGAGGGCAGTCGCACGGAGGCGGATCCGACCCCGCCCTTGAGCCGTCCGGCGACCGCGCCGGTACCGGCGCCCACCGTGCCCTCGGCGACCCGCGCACCCGGCCCGGACGCGGCGGCGGCCTCGGCCGCGGCCCGGCCCGTCGAGGCGTCGGGGCGGGCCCGCCAGTCGCCGCCCCTGCCCAGATCGAAGAGGCAGGCGGCCGGGACCACCGGCACCACCTGGGCGGGATCCGGGCCCACGCGCACGCCGCGCCCCTGCTCCTCCAGCCAGGCCATGACGCCTGACGCCGCGTCGAGCCCGTACGCGCTGCCACCCGTCAGGACGACGGCGTCGATGCGCTGCACCAGGTTGCGCGGGTCGAGGGCATCCGTCTCCCGGGTGCCCGGGCCGCCGCCCCGGACGTCCACGGCCGCCACCGCGCCGCCCTCCGGGGCGAGGACGACGGTGGTGCCGCTCAATGCGCCCTCGCCCGCCACCTCGGCGTGGCCGACCCGGATCCCCGCCACGTCCGTCAGAGCGTCCAGCGGTCCTGGCGCGGGCAGTTCCTCGGTCATCAAAGGCTCCTCCGGGCGCGATTGCCGTGTACGGCGAACGTACAGGTGCCGCCCGTCGGACCGGGCCGGGTCGTGGCGCGGCAGGTGACCCTCCGGGCGACTCGCTCACACGACCGGTGGACAAAAGCGGACCAATAGTACTTTTCCGCCTTACGGTGGCCGGGTGACCGAGCCATCAGAGCCGCCCGCCACCGAAGCCGAGCAGTCCGAGCCCGCGGCACGCGCGGGCACCGCCACGGGCTCCGGCACGCGCCCGTCAGGCCGGCTTCCCACCGCCGTCGCGAGAGCGTCCGAAAGACTCCCCCGGTCGGTGTCCGGCCGCGCCGCCCTGGCCGGAGCAGTCGTCTCCGCCCTGCTGATCCTCGCGATCGTGCTCGGCAGCCGCCTGCTGCGCGACTTCGACTCGGCGCTCCTGCCCTACGCCGTCGCCACGGTCTTCCTCGCCTTCGGCGTCGCCTACCGCTACACGGTCTGGGTCTCGGCGCCGGGTGCACGCCGCCTCTTCAAGAACGGCTGGGCCAGCCTCTTCTCGGCCGAGAACTTCCGCAGGGCACCCACCGCCCTGCCGAAGATGATCGCGACGTACCTGGGCTTCCAGAAGTTCCTCGGGGCACGCTCACACGGACGCTGGATCGCCCATCAGCTGATCTTCTGGGGCTGCATCCTCGCCGCGCTGATCACCTTCCCCCTGACCTGGGGCTGGTTCACCTTCACCTCCGGCAGCGGATCCGGCCCCGGCTACGAGATGCGCATCTGGGGCGTCAAGATCCTGGGCTTCGACTCGCTGAACTTCATCGGCTGGCTGATGTTCCACGGCCTGGACATCGCCGCGGTGCTCGTCATCCCGGGCGCCGGGTACTTCCTCTGGCGCCGGATGAAGGACCGCGGGGCGATCACCGGACAGCGTTTCGCCTACGACCTCGTGCCGCTGCTCGCGCTGATCATCGTCTCCGTCACCGGCCTGCTGCTCACCTTCTCCTCGATCTTCCTGCACGGCGGAGGCTACGAGTTCCTCGCCATCCTCCACATGGTCTCGGTGGTGTTCACCCTGATCTACATCCCCTTCGGGAAGTTCTTCCACATCGTGCAGCGCCCGGCGGCGGTCGGCATGCAGCTCTTCAAGTACACCGGACGCCAGGACGACGAGGTCTTCGCATGCCGCCGGTGCGAGGAACCCATCGACACCGGCCCGTACGTCGAGAACCTGCGCGGCACCATGCGCGACCTCGAACTCGGCTTCGACGCATGGGCCGAGTACTGCCCGCGCTGCAAGCGGGTGCTGCGTGGCAACGCCTATCTCACCCAGGTCAAGAAGGGCTTCAAGTGACCGCGGAACCACGCTCGGCCGACGGCCGGACACTCCTGCCTCTCGACCCCTCCATGGCCCCGCCCGGGACCCGCGGATTCAGGGACGCGGGCGGCATCCCGGCGGACCGGTGGCACGCCGACCAGAACGGCGAGACACTCGTCCCCACCCACTGCTGCTTCTGCGGCGTCCAGTGCGGGATGTACCTCCGGGTGGACCGGGGCGGCAAGGTCTTCGGCGTCGAGCCCCGCAACCACGACATCAACCGCATGCGCCTCTGCCCCAAGGGCATCAACGCGTACCAGCAGGTCAACCACCCGGACCGGCTCACCGCACCCCTCATGCGCCGCTCCCGCGACGAGGAGCTGCGCGAGGTCTCCTGGGACGAGGCACTCGACTTCACCGTCTCCGAGATCAGACGCATCCAGGAGGAGCACGGGCGGGACGCGTTCGGCGTGCTCGGCGGGGCGAGCCTCTTCTCGGAGAAGACCTACCTCGTCGGCAAGTTCGCCCGCGTCGCGCTGAAGACCCGGCACGTCGACTACAACGGCCGGCTCTGCATGGTCAGCGCGGCCGGCGCCAACAAGCTCGCCTTCAACATCGACCGGGCCGGGAACCCGTTCTCCGACATCCTGCTCACCGACTGCCTGCTGCTCGCCGGGGCCAACGTCGGCGAATGCTTCCCCGTGCTGACCCAGTACGTATGGGGCGCCCGGGACCGCGGAGCGACGTTGATCGTGGTCGATCCGCGTGAGACCGCCGTCGCCCGTACGGCGGACATCCATGTCGCGCTCAAGTCGGGGACCGACTCGGCCTTCTTCAACGCGGTGCTGAACGTGGTCGTCGAGGAAGGCCTCACAGACGAGACCTACCTCGCGGAGCACGCCACCGGCTGGGAGGAGGTCAAGGCCAACGCGGCGCAGTACCCGCCTTCCCGGGCGGCCGAGATCTGCGGCATCCCCGCGGAGCAGGTCGTCCAGGTGGCCCGCGCGTTCGCCCGCGCCCCCAAGGCCATGGCCTGGCACGCCCGGGGTATCGAACACCACACACAGGGCGTCGAGAACTGCCTCAGTGTGATCAACCTCTGCACGGCCACCGGCCACATCGGCAAACCCGGAGCCGGCTACGGCACCCTCACCGGCCAGGGCAACGGCCAGGGCGGCCGCGAGCACGGGCAGAAGGCCGACCTGCTGCCCGGCGGGCGCTCGATCCTCAACGAGGACCACCGCCGGCAGATCAGCGAGATCTGGGGCATCGACGAGTCCGAACTCCCCGCCGCCGGTACGTCGATGATGGAGATGGTCTGGCAGATGCAGCGCCGCGAGATCCGCGGCCTGATCGGCATCTGCAACAACCCCTTCGTGTCCCTCCCCAACTACGCGGTCGTCAAGGACGGGTACGACGCCACGGAGTTCCACGCCCAGTTCGACTTCTTCCTCTCCGAGACGGCGGCCAACGCGCACGTCGTCTTCCCCGTCACCAGCTGGGCCGAGGACGAGGGGGTGATGGCCAACGCCGAGGCCAGGGTCATCAAGCACAACAAGGCGCAGGAGCCACCGGCCGGGGTGCGGACCGACACCTGGGTGATGTGCGAGCTCGCCCGCCGCCTCGGCGCGGGGGACAAATTCGCCTTCCAGGGCTCCCGCGACGTGTTCGACGAACTCCGCGTCGCGTCGGCGGGCACGATCATCGACTACTCGGGCATCACCTACGAACGCCTCGAGGAGACGGGCGGGATCTCCTGGCCCTGCCCGTCCACCGACCACCCGGGAACCCCCAGGCTGTTCGAGGACGGCCGGACCTACCACGCCGACGGCAAGATCCATATGCAGGTCGTCGAGTGGCACCCGCCGGCGGACCCGTACGACGACGAGCATCCGATGACGCTGACCACCGGACGCACCGTCGCCCACTTCCTCTCGGGCAACCAGACCCGCAGACTGGGCGCCCTCGTCGAGCAGACGCCGCGGCCCTGGGCCGAGGTCCACCCCTCGCACGGCTTCCGCAACGGTGAACCCGTCCGCGTCGTCACACGGCGCGGGAGCGAGATCTTCCCCGCCCTCGTCACCGAGGCCATCCGCCCGGACACGGTGTTCATCCCCTATCACTGGCCCTTCCCCACCGCGGCCAACGCCCTCACCATCGATGCCCTCGACCCCCGCTCGAAGATCCCTGAGTACAAGGTCTGTGCCTGCCGCATCGAGCACGCCGAGGCGATCGACGAGGTCCCCGCACCCCCGGTCGCACCGGGCCACACCGCCTATCCCGAGACCCAGGTCTCCCGTACCGACCCACTGCCGCCCACGGCCCCGCAGGGCCGCGGCACCTCGGAAAGGAGCTGATGCCCGGATGATGGGCAGAACGATCTTCATCGACCCGGGGCGCTGCATCGGCTGTCAGGCCTGTGTCTCGGCGTGCCGGGAGTGCGACTCGCACCGCGGCAAGTCGATGATCCACCTCGACTACACCGACGAGGGCTCCTCCGTAGCCTCCCTCCCCACCGTCTGCATGCACTGCGAGGACCCGGTGGCCCCCTGCGCCGAGGTCTGCCCCGCGGACGCCATCCTGGTCACCGCCGACGGAGTCGTGCAGCAGGCCGACACCACCCGCTGCATCGGCTGCGCGAACTGCGTCAACGCCTGCCCCTTCGGCGTACCGAAGATCGACCTGGAGGCGAAGCTCCAGCTGAAGTGCAACCTCTGCTACGACCGCACCGCATACGGACTCGCCCCGATGTGCGCCACGGTCTGCCCTACCGGGGCCCTCTTCTACGGCACCGTCGAGGAACTCCAGGCGGAACGCCCCGGAGTCCAGGTCGCCGACACATTCGTCTTCGGCGAGAGCGAGGTCCGCACGGGCGTCGCCATGGTCGTACCCGCCGAGAGGGTCCAGTGGCCGGTGCCCGGCGGGCTCCCCGTCGTCGAGATCAACGGGAAGGACGTCCGCCGATGAGCGTCACCGACCAGCAGCAGCCCGGGCGGGACCCCGGCTCCGGCGGCGACCCGCGTGAGGCGTTGCACGACCGGATCGCCGCGGACTCGCTCACCACCCGGCGGGACTACCTCCGGATCGTCGCCACCGTCTCCGGGGGTCTCGCCGTCGGCGGGCTGGCCGTGGCCGGAGGCATCCTCCACCGGCACGGCGACACCGAGGACGGCAAGGCGCCCCAGCCGAAGCAGATCGCGGACCGGCTGCTTCCCGGCGAATCCCTCGCCTTCCGATACCCGGGCGAGGAGGACAGGGCGGTCGCCGTGCGGATGGACGACGGCACACTCGTGGGGTACTCCGCCGTCTGCACCCACCTGGCCTGTGCGGTGCTGTGGCGCAGGGACCGGGGGACCGAGGGCGAGCTGTACTGCCCCTGCCACGAAGGCGTCTTCGACGCCCGCACCGGTGAGGTCACCGCCGGGCCGCCGCCCCGCGGGCTGCCGAAGGTGGCGCTGACCGAACTGGACGACGGAAGTATCTGGGCCGTCGGCACGACCCGCTCGGGGGAGAGCCTCGAAGAGGGGCTGTGCCGGCAGCTTCGCGCGGACCGCCCCGACCTCGCCGACCGCATCGGCTGCCCCGGCACCGGAGGCGGTGCCGAGGCACCGCCCGGACCCGGTCCTGCCGACGCCACCGGGCCGGCGAGGCGGTCATGACCGAGCCACTCGAACCGGTCGAGCCTCCGCGCCCCCCGGAGCCGACCGGATCGGCGTACCCCGACTACCGGCCGGGGAGCGCGCGGGCGGAGCTGAACAGGCCGGTCCACGAGCGCTACCCCCAGATCCGGCCGACCAGCGGCTACGCCGATCCACGGGTCCGCCACACCGGCCCCGGCCCCGGAGCCGGCGCGGAGCAGGAACCCGAGCGCTCCTCGAAGCTGACGGCAAGGCTCGCGCTGGCGCTCAGCGTGGTGATCGGTCAGCTGTGGGCCCTGTCCGAGGTCGTCAACCTGTGGATGGAGGGCGAGACGGGCACCGCGTGGTGGGGTGCGGGCTTCCTGTGCCTGTCCTTCCTCGTGGTGCTGGGGCTCTGGCTGCTGGACCCCGAGGACCGCTGATACCGGCCTTACCCTGGAGACATGAGTACCGCCCCCACCCCCGGACCGCGAGAGCCGGAGCAGCCTCAGACGCAGGAACAGCCGGCGCAGCAGTCGCGGCCCAGGCCTGCAGCTCTGGTCTTCGACGATCCGCTGGACCGGCAGTCCGCGGACGACACGGACCAGGGCTGGGGCGATCGGGCTCCCTCGGCCGGCGGCGCGTCCGACCTGGCACGTTTCCTCGACGAGAAGCCGCCCCACCACGTCTGATGCCCGGCGGGCCGGCCCGGTCTCACCCCTCCGCAGCATCGGACACCGCCACGGCCAGCCGTCCCGACACCCCGGCCCCGGCCAGGGCCGCGGCGGTGTCCCGCTCCACGGACAGGACCACCAGGGCTCCCTCGCCTGCCCCCGGGCCGGGGAAGTCGTACGCGCGGTACCCGGGCGGAGGCGCCCCGGGGCCCGGTCCGCCGGTCCGCTCCGAACCCCTCCCCGGTCCGGAGGGTCCCCCCGGGTACGCCCCGCTTCCGGATTCGTCGCCACCGGGGATCTCCACCACCCGTGCACCGCGCGCCACCACGTCGGCACCGGTGCCGCCCTCCTGGGCGGCGATCACATCGACCCGGTCGCCCGGCCGCAGCAGCCCGACCGCCGCCGCGTCGGCGATCCGCACGGGGGCCGCGACCAGCCGTTCGGTCCGGCGCTCCGGCCCCGGTGGCCCGTCGCCCGCCACGGCGGCCGTCCCCTGGCCGTCGGCCAGCCCTGACGCGGCGATCACAGCCGAGGCCAACGCGAAGCCGGCCGCCAGCGCCCGACGCTGACCGCGCAGCAGGCGCCGCAGGCGACGGCCGCCCCCGCCGCGCACACGGACGGGCCCGAAGGACGGAACTCCGTACGGCCTGGGTGGGTCAGAACGGATGACGGGCACCTCGGCCCGGCCGGCGGGCACCTCTGGCACTTCGGGACGCGACTCGGGCGCACCCGTGCGTGAGACGGGCGCACCCGTGCGTGAGACGGCACCCGTGCGCGAGACGGGCGCGTCGAGATGCGAGAGGTGCGCATCCGCACCTGAGACGCGTGCGTCCGCACGGCCGATGGCCGCGTCCGCACGGCCGATGGCCGCGTCCGCACGGCCGATGGCCGCGTCCGCACGGCCGAGGGGCCCGTCGCAGCGGACGAACGCGTCTCCACGGACGGAAGGCGCGTCGCAGCGGACGAACGCGTCCGCACGGCCGAAGTGCCCGTCGGAGCGGACGAACGCGTCTCCACGGACGAAGGCCGCGTCTCCACGGGCGAAGGGCACGTCGGGACGGCCGAAGGGCGCGTAGGGACGGTCGCAGGACATGGAAGGGAACACCGAACGGGGCATGGCCGACTCCACCGGATGAGGGGATGAGCGAGGGCACCCGTCGCCGGAACGTCCGCGGACGCCACCGGGGGAGCCCGGAGCCGACCTGGACACGCGCGAGGGGGAGTCCCGCGGATTCCCCGCCGAACTCCCCCTCACCATCCACCGTTCGCCGATTCTCCGCCCGGGCCTGTGGACGACCCGGGCGATGTGGAAAACCTGGTCACCCGATGGGGGTGCGCCCGATGGGGGTGCACCCGACCAGCGAGGTCCGGCGCGCTTCCCCGAGGCGCCCCGGCGGCGCTTCCGAAGCGTCTACGGCATGCCTTCGACATGCCGCTCCTGAGGCATGCCCTCGACAATGCCTCAGGAGTGCGGCCTACGGCAGCTTGATCCCGGTGTCGAGACCGTCCAGGGCGTGCGAGCAGACGCAGGCCCGCTCCTCGGACGAGGGCAGCGCGGCCACGGCGTCGAAGAGCACCGACCGCAGTCGGTCCACGTTGGCCGCGAAGACCTCCAGGACCTCCGCGTGGCTGACGCCCTCGCCGGCCTCGGCGCCCGCGTCCAGGTCCGTCACCAGGGTCATCGTGGTGTAGCAGAGCTCCAGTTCCCGGGCGAGCACCGCCTCGGGATGCCCCGTCATCCCGACGACCGACCAGCCCATCGCCGCGTGCCAGCGTGACTCCGCGCGGGTCGAGAACCGGGGGCCTTCGACGACGACGAGCGTTCCGCCGTCCACCGGTTCCCAGTCCCGGCCGCGTGCGGCCGCCAGCGCGGCCTTGCGGCCCTCGGGGCAGTACGGGTCGGCGAAGCCGAGGTGCACGACGTTCGGCCGGGTGCCGTCGGCCCGGGCCTCACCGTCGTAGTACGTCTGCGTACGGGACTTGGTGCGGTCGACCATCTGGTCCGGGACGAGGAGGGTGCCCGGCCCGTACTCGGGGCGCAGACCGCCGACGGCGCATGGGCCGAGGACCTGGCGCACGCCGAGGGAGCGCAGCGCCCAGAGGTTGGCGCGGTAGTTGATCCGGTGGGGCGGGAGATGGTGACCGCGGCCGTGACGCGGGAGGAAGGCGACCCGGCGGCCGGCGAGTTCACCGAGGAAGACGGAATCGCTCGGCGCCCCGTAGGGGGTGTCCACCTGGACCTCGGTCACGTCCTCCAGGAAGGAGTAGAAGCCCGATCCGCCGATGACACCGATTTCCGCTGACGTCGTTTCTGCGTTCACCATGCGGTCACACTAGCGGGGCACCTACGACCGGGACCCCGCCGAGTCGATCGGCGGGGTCCGGGTGAGACGTATGCGGTGCGTCAGGCGGCCGACGTGCTGCTCGACGACGTGGACGCCGAGGAGGAGGCCGAGGTCGACGCGGAAGCGGCGGGCTTCGACTCCGTCTTGGCCGAGGACGAGCCGGAGGACGACTCCGACGACTTGGCGGACGACGTGGCCGGCGAGCTGCTCGACGAGGAGCCGCGGCTGTCGTTCCGGTAGAAACCGGATCCCTTGAAGACGATGCCGACGGCCGAGAACACCTTCTTGAGGCGTCCCTCGCAGTTCGGGCACACGGTCAGGGCATCATCGGTGAACTTCTGCACCGCTTCGAGGCCCTCGCCGCACTCGGTGCACTGGTACTGATAGGTCGGCACTTGCTCCTCCTGGCACTCTCACTCAGTGAGTGCTAACGACGCTCCATACTGACGTATTCCGAGCCATCAGTCCACCGTGACGGGCTCGCGGTGACCGATACCACGTGCCACCGTCCGGCCGGAAGCGCGGGAGACCAGCCGCGATCGCAGGCTCAGCAAGGTGGCCAGGGCCAGCGCGGTACCGGCCATCGGCACCATGAAACCGAAGGCCGATCCGTGTGCGTCCGCGAGCTGCCCGGCCACCGTGACGGCCGCGGCCTGTCCCAGGGCGACCGCCCCGGTGAGCCAGGTGAAGGCCTCGGTCCTGGCGGACGCCGGAACCAGCGACTCCACCAGGGTGTACCCGCTGATCAGCGCCGGGGCGATGCAGAGCCCGACCAGCAGCCCGAGACCCGCGAGCAGCGGTACGGAGTGCACGGCCCAGAGCCCGGACGCGGTCAGCGTCAGCGCCAGATAGCCGACGATCAGCCGACGGCGCGGGCCGCTCTTCCAGGCGATGGCGCCGCACGCGATGCCGGCGAGCATGTTGCCCGCCGCGAAGACCCCGTACAGCACGCCGTTCACCCCGGGGTGCCCGATCTCCTCGGCGAACGCCGTCAGGGAGACCTGCATCCCGCCGAACACGGCGCCGATGCCCAGGAAGGTGACCGCGAGGACGCGGACGCCAGGGACGGAGAGCGCCGAGCGGTGGGGCCCGGCCGCGGTCGCGGCCGCGCTCCGGGGCGCCGGCTGGGTGGAGCGCTGCGCGGCGAACAGGACGCCTCCCAGCAGCGTCAGACCTGCCTCCGCGAGGAGGCCGGCCGCGGGGTGCACGCCGGTGCACAGCGCCGTCGTCAGCACGGGGCCGATGACGAAGGTGAACTCGTCGGTCACCGACTCGAAGGCCGCCGCGGTACTCATCAGCGGTGACGCGGGCCGCCCCGGGGCGCCGCCGAGCAGTGCCGCCCACCGTGCCCGCACCATCGGGCCGATCTGCGGGATCGAGGCGCCGGTGGGCACCGCGGCCGCGAACAGCGACCACAGGGGCGCGCCCGCCAGGGCCAGCGCCGTGAGGACGCCGACGGAGACGGCGTGCAGCAGGACGCCCGGCAGCAGCACGGCACGCTGGCCGTACCGGTCGGCGAGCCGGCCGCTCTGCGGCGCGAACAGGGCCATGGAGACGCCGGAGACGGCGGCCACGGCGCCGGCACTGCCGTACGAGCCGGTGGTGTGCTGCACCAGGAGCACGATGCCCATGGTCAGCATCGCGAAGGGCTGCCGGGCGGCGAAGCCCGGAAGAAGGAAGGTCCACGCACCCGGGGTGCGCAGCAACTGCCCGTAACCGGGGCGGTCGGAGACCGTGGACGCCACGGTCCATGCCTTTCTGCCGCCTGGTGGCCGTGCTCCCCCTGGGGCACGGCACCGGGGGACGGGCGTGCGGGGAACTGCCGAGAGCTGTCCTCTTCGCGCGGAACTGCGGTAGATGCCGGGCGCTCGCTCCGAAGGCGAGGGACGCCACGACCGCCATACGGTCGCGCCAGCTCTGCATCAGACAGAGTTGGTCGATCAGGTTCGGACCGGATGCAGATCGATGGGATCGGAATCCGACCAGTGCGTTTTGAGCGGATCAGGAGATCCGGTCCTTCATGTTACAGGTCCCGTAGGTCGTGCACCTGTGATTCACCACATCCGCCCGACCGGTGGCCTCCGTTCAGTGGTGGGCCCTGCCGCTGCCGGCGCCGTCCTTGGCGCGGTCCTCGTCGGCGGCGCGGTTCCCGCTCCCCGTGCCGGTTCCGGTGCGGTTCCCGCCGCCCGAGCCGGTCCGCGCGCGGCGCCGGCCGCCCTTGCCCAGCTTCTTGACCGGCCCGCTGAGCAGCTGTGCGGAGGGGGAGCGGCGGCCGCCGTTCGCGGCGCCGCCGCCCGTGCCCAGCCAGCCGGCCAGCTTGCCGCCCTCGCCGACGGCCCGCAGCCGTGCCTCCGCCGCGTCGCGCACCGGGTCGGTCGCGACGACCAGCAGTTCGTCTCCGTGCCGCAGCACGGTCGAGGGGGAGGGGACGAAGCTCTTCCCGTCGCGGACGACGAGGGTGACCGCCGCTCCCGCCGGCAGCCGCAGTTCGGCGACCTCCACGCCGTGCATCCGGGACCTGCCGGGGACGGCCACGGACAGCAGGTGGCCGCGCAGCCGCTCCAGGGGCGCCGACTCGATGCCGAGGTCCGCCGCCTCCGACGGGTCCTCGGCGATGTGCAGCGACTTCGCCAGCCACGGCAGGGTGGGCCCCTGGATCAGGGTGTAGACGACCACGAGCACGAAGACGATGTTGAAGACCCGGGTGCTGCCCTCGATGCCGGACACCATGGGGATGGTCGCCAGGATGATGGGGACGGCTCCGCGCAGCCCGGCCCACGACATCAGGGCCTTCTCGCGGTGCGGCAGCCGGAAGGGTGCCAGGCTGATGAAGACCGACAGCGGCCGTGCGACGGCGGTCAGCACCAGCCCCACGACGATGGCGGGCCAGAAGTCGTCCACGAGGTCGTGCGGGGTGACCAGCAGTCCGAGCAGGACGAACATGCCGATCTGTGCCAGCCAGCCGAGCCCGTCGGCGAAGCCGCGGGTGGCCGGCCAGTGCGGCAGCTTGGAGTTGCCGAGGACCATAGCCGCCAGATAGACGGCGAGGAAGCCGCTGCCGTGGGCCATGGCGCCCGCGGCGTACGAGGACACCGCGATGGCCATGACGGCGATCGGGTAGAGGCCCGAGGCGGGCAGCGCCACATGACGCAGACCGAAGGAGCCGAGGAAGCCCACCGCCAGCCCGATCGCGGCGCCGATCGCCAGCTCCAGGGCTATCTCGCCGACCAGTACGTACCAGTGCTCCACCGGCCCGGCGGCCGAGAAGGCCACCACCAGGATCACCACGGGGGCGTCGTTGAAGCCCGACTCGGCTTCCAGGACCCCGGTGACGCGGGAGGGGAGCGGAACCTTCCGCAGCACGGAGAAGACCGCCGCGGCGTCCGTGGACGACACCACCGCCCCGATGATCAGGGCCTGCCGCCAGTCGAGGCCCACCAGGTAGTGCGCCGCGCTCGCCGTGACCCCCACGCTGATGCCCACACCGGCCGTCGACAGCACCGCGGCCGCCGGCAGGGCGGGCCGGACCTCCTTCCACTTCGTGCCCAGACCGCCCTCGGCCAGGATGACGACCAGGGCGGCGTAGCCGATCACCTGGGTCAGCTCGGCGTTGTCGAACCTGACGTCGAAGATGCCGTCCTGCCCCATGACGATCCCGATGCCGAGATACAGGAGCAGGCTGGGGAGCCCGCTGCGGGACGAGATGCGTACGGCCGCCACGGCGACCAGCAGGACGAGCGAGCAGACGAGCAGAAGTTCGTTGAGCGCGTGGACAGTCAGCGTCAGTTCCTTCCCTGCGTGGGCCTTCCGGATCGTCCTCCGGAAGCCGGTACTTCGTTACCTTACCTAATCTTTAACGCTTTCTTGATGCCTTCGAGTGTTCGTACGAACCGGTGCGCAAATGGATGCATCCCCATACCGCGTCCGAGTGGCTTCGGCGGGGCGCCTATGGTTGCTCCTGCACTCCCAGGACCACCCTGCCCCTCGAAGGACAGCGATGCCCGCCAACACAACCGCCCCTTCCGGGTCTTCCGATGCGAAGAAGTCCGGCAGGAAGAAGGGGCGACGCGCCCGCCTGTTCGTGATCGTCCTGGTGCTGGCGCTTGTCGCGGGTGTCGGGTTCGGCGCGTACTGGTCCGTCTCGACCGTCCGGGCCTCGTACCCGCAGACCACCGGTTCCATCGAGCTGAAGGGGCTCTCCGGGGACGTCGACGTGAAACGCGACGACTACGGGATCCCGCAGATCTACGCGGACACCGACAGCGACCTCTTCCGCGCCCAGGGCTTCGTCCAGGCCCAGGACCGCTTCTGGGAGATGGACGTCCGCCGGCACATGACCTCCGGACGCCTCTCCGAGATGTTCGGCTCGGGCCAGGTCGCCACCGACTCCTTCCTGCGCACGCTGGGCTGGCGCAAGGTCGCCCAGGAGGAGTACGACACCGTCCTGGACGAGGACACCAAGAAGAACCTCCAGGCCTACGCGGAGGGGGTGAACGCGTATCTGGACGGCAAGGACGGCAAGGACATCTCCGTCGAGTACGCGGCCCTCGGGCTGACCAACGACTACAAGCCGGCCAAGTGGACGCCCGTCGACTCGGTGGCCTGGCTCAAGGCGATGGCCTGGGACCTGCGCGGAAACATGCAGGACGAGATCGACCGCTCGCTGATGACCAGCAGGCTCAGCTCGAAGCAGATCAAGGACCTCTACCCGGACTATCCGTACGAGAAGAACGAGCCCATCGTCGACAAGGGCGCGGTCTCCCCGGTCACCGGCAAGTTCGACCCGGACGCCGAGCCTTCGGGCGGTGTCGGCGCCCAGACCCCCCAGGGCGCGGCCGAGGGCGTCAACACGCAGCTCTCCTCGCTCTCGAAGACACTCGACGAGATCCCCGCGCTGCTCGGGCCGAACGGTGACGGCATCGGATCGAACTCCTGGGTCGTCTCCGGTGCGCACACGACGACCGGCAGCCCCCTGCTGGCCAACGACCCGCACCTGGCGCCCATGCTGCCGTCGCTCTGGTACCAGATGGGGCTGCACTGCCGGCAGGTCTCCGAGTCCTGCGGATACGACACCGCCGGGTACACGTTCTCCGGGATGCCCGGTGTGATCATCGGTCACAACCAGGACATCTCCTGGGGCTTCACCAACCTCGGCGCCGACGTCACGGACCTCTTCCTCGAGAAGGTCGGTGCGGACGGCTACCAGTACGACGGGAAGACCGAACCCTTCGTCACCCGGCAGGAGACCATCAAGGTCGCCGGCGGCAAGGACAGGAAGATCACCGTCCGCGAGACCAACAACGGTCCGCTGGTGTCGGACCGCAGCGGGGAACTGGAGAAGGTCGGGAAGAAGGCCCCCGTCACCACCTCCGCCCCGGACCGCGGCGACGGGTACGGGGTCTCCCTGAAGTGGACGGCGCTGCAGCCCGGCAGGTCCATGGACGCGGTCTTCGAGCTCAACCGCGCGAAGGACTTCACGACCTTCCGCAAGGCGGCCTCCGACTTCGAGGTGCCCTCGCAGAACCTCATCTACGCCGACACCAAGGGCAACATCGGCTATCAGGCGCCCGGCACCATCCCGGTCCGCAAGAAGGGGGACGGCACGATGCCGAGCCCCGGCTGGGACCCGGCGTACGGCTGGGAGAAGGACCCCATCCCCTTCGACGAGCTGCCCTACGAGTACAACCCGGACCGTGGCTACATCGTCACCGCCAACCAGGCGGTCATCGGTCAGGACTACGACCACATGCTGACGAAGGACTGGGGCTACGGCGCCCGGAGCCAGCGGATCAACGACCTGATCGGCGACAAGATCGAGGGTGGCGAGAAGATCTCCACCGACGACATGCAGACGCTGCAGATGGACAACCAGAGCGCGATCGCGCCGAAGCTGGTGCCCATCCTGAAGAACCTCAACATCTCCGACAAGAACGTCCGCGAGGCGCAGAAGCTGCTGGAGGGCTGGGAGTACACCCAGGACTCCGACTCGGCCGCCGCCGCGTACTTCAACGCGGTCTGGCGCAACATCCTCAAGCTGGCCTTCGGGGACAAGCTCCCCAAGGAGATGCGGGCCAAGGGCGACTGCATCTACGTGGAGCCCGTCGCGGGCGTCGGCCCGGTGGACGAGCAGGACAAGCTCGTACGCGAATGCGGCCAGCGCGCCCCGGACGCGGCGCAGCCGGACGGCGGCGACCGCTGGTACGAGGTGGTCGAGAACATCCTGGACGACCAGGACAACGCGTGGTGGAAGGTCCCCGCCAAGGGCCGTGAGCACGCCATCGACAACCGTGACGAGCTCTTCGCCCGCGCCATGGAGGACGCGCGCTGGGAGCTGACCGCGGAGCTCGGCAAGGACATGAGCACCTGGACGTGGGGCCGGCTGCACCAGCTGACCCTGCGCAACCAGACCCTCGGCACCGAGGGCCCCGGCCTGCTGCAGCGCGCCCTCAACCGAGGCCCCTGGGACCTCGGCGGCGGCGAGGCGACCGTGGACGCCACCGGCTGGAACGCCGCGGGCGGCTACGAGGTGATCTGGGTGCCGTCGATGCGGATGGTCGTCAACGTCGGCGACTGGGACAAGTCCCGCTGGATCAACCTCACCGGTGCGTCCGGTCACGCCTTCAGCGCCCACTACACCGACCAGACCGACAAATGGGTGAAAGGCGAACTGCTGGACTGGTCCTTCGGGGAGAGCGCCGTGGAGAAGTCCACGGTCGACTCCCTGACGCTCAAGAAGCCCTAACCCCGGGCGGTCCCGGTGCGGAAGCGCCGGGTTCCGGCCGGTGTGACCACGGCGTCCACGAGGTGGTCGTGCGGTTCCTCCGGGACCCGCGCGACCACCTCGTCGTCGTAGAGCAGGACGACGAGGGCGGGGTGCGCCCCCGCGGCCGCCAGCCGTGCCAGCACCCGGTCGTAGCTGCCACCACCCCGGCCGAGGCGCATCCCCCGCCCGTCCACGGCCAGTCCGGGCAGCAGGACCGCGTCCGCTTCGAGCACCGCCCGCGGACCGAGGCGCGCACCGTCGGGCTCGCGCAGGCCGCGGCCGGCGGCGACGAGTCGGTCCGCCCCCTCGAACTCGGCCCAGTCCAGGTCGTTGTCGTCCATCAGCACCGGCAGCAGGACGCGTACGCCGCGCCGCCGCAGGGCGTCGAGGAGGACGCGGGTTCCCGGTTCGCGGCCCACCGACACGTACGCCGCCACGGTCCGGGCGTCCGCGAGCTCGGGAAGAGCGGTCGCGGCGGAGGCGAGAACCGCGGCCGCCTCAGCGACGTCCTCAGAGGTGAGGAGGGCACGGGCGGCCAGCAGCTCGCCGCGCAACGCCTGCTTTCCGGACATGTCGGGGTTCAACGGGTCCCACATCCTTCATCTATGCGCATGTATGAGGACGAAGTTAACCGGACGCTCATCTTCCGCCCATACGCACCGGTTACAGTTCTGCGCATGACTCAGTCGCACCCCAGGATCAGCAAAGCTGTCATCCCAGCTGCGGGCCTCGGCACCCGGTTCCTGCCGGCCACCAAGGCCACTCCCAAAGAGATGCTGCCTGTCGTCGACAAGCCCGCCATCCAGTATGTCGTCGAGGAAGCCGTCGGCGCGGGCCTCTCCGACGTACTGATGATCACCGGCCGGAACAAGCGTCCTCTGGAGGACCACTTCGACCGGAACTACGAGTTGGAGTCCGCGCTGACCCGCAAGGGCGACGCCGACCGCCTCTCGAAGGTCCAGGAGTCCAGCGATCTGGCCACCATGCACTACGTGCGCCAGGGTGACCCGCGCGGGCTCGGCCACGCCGTCCTCTGCGCCGCGCCGCACGTCGGCGACCAGCCGTTCGCCGTGCTCCTCGGCGACGACCTCATCGACCCGCGCGACCCCCTGCTCGCCCGGATGGTCGAGGTCCAGGAGCGCGAGGGCGGCAGCGTCGTCGCGCTGATGGAGGTCGACCCCTCCCAGATCCACATGTACGGCTGCGCCGCCACCGAGGCGACCACCGACAGCGACGTCGTCCGAGTCACCGGACTCGTGGAGAAGCCCGAGACGGGCGAGGCTCCCAGCAACCTCGCCGTGATCGGCCGCTACGTCCTCGACCCGGCCGTCTTCGGCATACTGCGCCGGACCGAACCCGGACGCGGCGGCGAGATCCAGCTGACCGACGCCCTCCAACTCCTCGCCGAGGACGAGAAGATCGGCGGCCCCGTGCACGGCGTCGTCTTCAAGGGACGCCGCTACGACACCGGTGACCGGGGCGACTATCTGCGTGCCATTGTCAGACTCGCGTGCGAACGTGAGGACCTGGGACCGGACTTCCGGTCCTGGCTGCGCAGTTACGTCAGCGAGGAGTTGTAAGAGCTTGAGCAGCACGATCTGGTCGGTCGACGAGCACCTGGACGACATCCTCTCCGCGGTGAGGCCGCTCGAACCCATCGAGCTGCAACTGCCGGACGCCCAGGGCTGCGTCCTGGTCGAGGACGTCGTGGTCGAGGTCGCCCTGCCGCCCTTCGACAACAGCTCGATGGACGGATACGCCGTCCGGATCGCCGACGTCGAGGGCGCCAGCGAGGAGTTCCCGGCCGTCCTCACCGTCATCGGCGATGTCGCGGCCGGTGACGGCGGCCTGGCCGAGGGCCGGACCGTCGGCCCCGGAGAGGCCGCCCGCATCATGACCGGTGCACCGCTCCCCGAGGGCGCGGAGGCGGTCGTCCCGGTCGAGTGGACCGACGGCGGCACCGGCGAAGGCCCCGCGACCACGATGCGGGCCCACAGCGACGCCCCGGAGGGGGCGAGCGGCGAGGTGCGCGTCCACCGGCCGGCCGAGCCGCGCGCCCACGTCCGGGCCAAGGGCAGTGACGTGAAGCCCGGTGACCTGGCGCTGGCGGCCGGCTCGGTCGTCGGACCGCCGCAGATCGGACTGCTCGCGGCGATCGGCAGGTCGACGGTGAAGGTGCGGCCCCGGCCGCGAGTCGTCGTCCTGTCCACCGGCAGCGAACTGGCCCAGCCGGGGGAGGAGCTGACCCCCGGCCGGATCTACGACTCCAACAGCTTCGCGCTGACCGCTGCCGCCAGGGAGGCCGGGGCCATCGCCTACCGGGTCCCCGCGGTCGCCGACGACGCCGGGACGCTCCGCGCCACGATCGAGGACCAGTTGATCCGCGCCGACATCGTCGTCACCACGGGCGGGGTGAGCGTCGGCGCGTACGACGTGGTCAAGGAGGCCCTGTCCTCCGTGGGCGACGACGACGAGGGCGGCGGCATCGACTTCCGCAAGCTCGCCATGCAGCCGGGCAAGCCCCAGGGCTTCGGCGCGATCGGCCCCGACCACACCCCGCTGCTCGCACTGCCCGGCAACCCGGTCTCCTCGTACGTCTCCTTCGAGTTGTTCGTCCGCCCGGCGATCATGACGCTGATGGGGCTGAAGGACGTCCACCGCCCGAAGGTCCGGGCAACGCTCGACATGGACAAGGCGCTCACCTCGCCCGACGGGAAGCGGCAGTTCCTGCGCGGGACGTACGACGCGGAGAAGGGCACCGTGACTCCCGTCGGCGGCGCCGGATCGCATCTGATCGCCGCACTCGCCCAGGCCGACGCGCTGATCGTGCTGCCGGAGGACGTCACCTCCGCGGAGCCCGGCGCGGAGACCGAGGTGATCCTCCTCCGCTGACTTCCGCGCGGTGGCGGTACCGTATCTGCCGCTGTGCCTTACCGGGGGAAGCCCCCCGGCCCCCCCTGCTCGCACGCGTGTGCGCGGCCGGGCGGGCAACCGGCGCCCTACCGCTAGGCGGAGTGAGTTGAGTACGCAGAACAGGCTGACCCACATCGACGAGGCGGGCGCGGCCCGCATGGTCGACGTGTCGGAGAAGGACGTCACGACCCGTGTTGCCCGGGCGAGCGGACGGGTCCTCGTGTCGCCGCGCGTCATCGAACTCCTCAGGGGCGAGGGCGTACCCAAGGGTGACGCCCTCGCCACCGCGCGGATCGCGGGGATCATGGGGGCCAAGCGCACACCCGACCTGATCCCGCTCTGTCACCCGCTCGCCGTCTCCGGCGTCAAGGTCGATCTGAGCGTCGCCGACGACGCGGTGGAGATCCTGGCCACGGTGAAGACGACCGACCGGACGGGGGTCGAGATGGAGGCCCTGACCGCCGTGTCGGTGGCCGCTCTCACGGTGATCGACATGGTCAAGGCGGTCGACAAGAGCGCGGTCATCACGGACGTGCGGGTGGAGGCGAAGTCGGGCGGCAAGTCCGGCGACTACCGGCGCACCGGACCGGAGGGGTCGCACGCATGAGCACGCCCGGCAGCGGCGGATACCGCGCCCTCGTCGTGACCGCCTCCAACCGCGCCTCCGCCGGTGTGTACGCCGACAAGGGCGGCCCCCTCATCTCCGACGCCCTCACCGGCCTCGGCTTCACCGTCGAGGGCCCGCAGGTCGTGCCCGACGGCGACCCGGTCGAGGCGGCCCTGCGAGCCGGCGTGGAGGCCGGCTACGACGTGATCGTCACCACCGGTGGTACGGGCATCTCGCCCACCGACCGCACACCGGAAGCCACCCGCCGGGTCCTGGACCGCGAGGTGCCGGGCATCGCCGAGGCCATCCGCGCCGAGGGCCGGGACAAGGTTCCCACCGCCGCGCTCTCCCGAGGTCTCGCCGGAATCGCCGGCGGCACCCTGATCGTGAACCTGCCCGGCTCGACCGGCGGCGTACGCGACGGCCTCGCGGTGCTCGGCAGGCTTCTGGTGCACGCCGTCGACCAGTTGCGCGGTGGCGACCACGCCCGACCGGGGAGCCCGAGCTGAACGTCCGGACCTGGCCGGTGATCCTGACCGACGGCGCCGTCACCCTCCGCCCGATAAAGCTCCGGGACCAGAGCGTGTGGCGTGAGGTCAACCGGCGTAACCGGGACTGGCTGCGCCCCTGGGAGGCGACGGTCCCACCGCCCGCCCCCGGTGGGCCGGTTGCGCGTCGGCCCACCTACCGGCAGATGATCCGGCACCTGCGCGCCGAGGCGAACGCGGGCCGGATGCTTCCGTTCGCCATCGAGTACGAGGGCCGTCTCGTCGGGCAGTTGACGGTGGCGGGCATCACCTGGGGCTCCATGTGCTCGGGGCATGTCGGGTACTGGGTCGACCAGAGCGTGGCGGGCCGCGGGGTCATGCCCACCGCGGTGGCGCTCGCCGTCGACCACTGTTTCGGCACGGTCGGACTGCACCGGATCGAGGTGTGCATTCGGCCGGAGAACACGCCCAGCCGGCGCGTCGTGGAGAAACTCGGATTCCGTGCCGAAGGGCTGAGGCCGCGTTATCTGCACATCGACGGTGCGTGGCGCGACCACCTGATCTTCGCCCTCACGGCGGAAGAGGTGCCGGACGGGCTGCTGCGGCGTTGGCGCAGGGTGCGGCCGGGTACACCGGACACGCCGAGCACTCCTGGGGAAATAAGATAAGTGTTCGAATTTGATCGACGGCTGAAGGTAATCGCCCCCACTTTCGTCGACCGGTGACCCGAAGAATCACAAAAAAAGTCCGTCATATGAGCGAGAACGTGCGACACACCGGGCCAATTGGCGGATGCTGCCGCGCAAACCCCTCTACGGTGTGAGAGTGAGCAGCAGCGGCCTCATCTACGCAGTCATCGTCGGTGCCTGGGCCGCCTACTTGGTGCCGATGTGGCTCCGCAGGCAGGACGAGCTCAACGAGGCGCGTCCGACGGAACGCTTCAGCACCGCCATCCGGCTGCTGTCCGGACGGGCGGCGATGGAGCGTCGTTACGCCAAGGAGCTGCAGGAGCGGGATGCCGAGGAGGCGCCCGGCGACGCGGACCCGGATGCCGTCACGGACCGTTTGGAGTCCGTCGACGTCCGGGCCTTTTCCGCGCCCCCGGCCCATACGGAAGCGCGGTTGCGCGACCCGGCGTCCGCCGGGCCCGGGCCGGACCGCCGGCGTGAGATGCCGGTCCGCCCGGCCTCCGGCCGGCGGGAGACGAGACGCCCCTCCGGTGCCGAGGCCGAGCGTGAGCGCCGGCGGCGTTCGCAGGTCCTGGCCCGGCGCCGGCGCACCACCACGGTCCTGTTCCTCGCGTTCACGCTGGGCGCGGTGGTCGCCGCGGTGGGCGGACTCCGCTTCCTGTGGGCTCCGGCGGTCCCGGCCGTGATGCTGAGCGCGTACATCGTGCACCTGCGTGGCCAGGAGCGCCGCCGGTTCGTCTTCACGATGGACCGGCGCCGCGCGGAGGCCGCCGCGCAGCGGCTCCGCGAGAACCGCCCTCGCAGGCAGCACTCATCGTCCTCGGCGGCCGCCGAGCCCGACGAGGAGTCCGAAGCGCCCGCGCCCGTCCCGACGGTCTCACCGCAGGAGGCCGGCCGCCGCGCTCTCGTCGAGCAGACGGATCACGCGGAGTGGGTCGACCAGCAGCGCGAGCGGGGCCCCGCCCAGGGGGACAGCTGGGAGCCCGTCCCGGTCCCGCTGCCGACCTATGTCACCGCCCCCGTCGCCCCGCGCGCCACCGGCGGGGTCGAGGTCGGCGACCCGGAGACCTGGAGCGCCGCCCGCTCCAGCCCGGCCGAGCCGAGCCGCGACTCCCAGGACGCGGCCCCTTCGGACGCCGAGCCGGCTCCGCGCCGCCGGTCCAGCCCGGCCAGGCGCACCCGCGACCGGGGCCGTACCCCGCTCTTCGACCAGTACGACGGCGAGGACCGGCCGCGTGCGGCCAACGAGTGAGCTCGCTCGCGGAGCCGACTCGGTGACCTGCCGGGATACGGATTTCCGAGCACCCCGATCGGGGTGCTAGAGTTTCACACGTCGCAAGGGCCTGTGGCGCAGTCTGGTAGCGCACCTCGTTCGCATCGAGGGGGTCTGGGGTTCAAATCCCCACAGGTCCACAGACGACAGTTCGCGAGTAGCTCTCGCGGACGTCACGAGATCCCGTTCCGCCGGAAGGCGGGGCGGGATCTCAGCGTTTCCGGGGCCCTTCCGACGGCGCGTCCCTGACACTTGACGTCGCTGATGACCACGCGTGCCCCGCTGCCTCCTCGTCCGCCGGAAGGCCTGAGCCCCGCGCTGACGATGGCACCGGGGCGCCCGGGCTTCCGGGACGCGGCGCCCTTCAGCATCCCCGCGGAGTTCGTCCGGTACGCCGCGGCGCGGACTGCAGTGGTGGCTGTGGCGGCACAGCATGCGTGCGTACCCGGCCCGGCGACCGCGAGACCGGTGACGCCGGCGAGGCGAGCCGGTGAGGCCGTGTCACGACAGGCTCCGCCGGAACGGGCGGGGTGGCGGACAAAGGCGTCGGGAACCGAATGCCGACCGAGGGCGTGATCGTTCATGACGGCATGAGACCGGTCTTGCATTCATGTCTGCCGTTCATAGGATGTGGCCTCGAACAGTCGGCCGACGGAGGCGCGGAGTGGGAACCGAAGGGGAGCGGACGGGGCTCAGGTCCGACGCGAGCGCGGGCGGAACAGCCTCCATGAGGTTGAACGGGCTTCCCGAGGACGGTCCGGCACCGGTGTACGGCCCTGTGGCGCCCCTGGCCCCTCCGAGTCTCGTGTCAACGGCGTCCGAGAAGAAGGCCGCCGCCGGGGTCATCGAGAACGAGCTGCTGACGAGCACCAGGAAGGCCGGCAACCACGCCGACGAGGCCAACGCCGGAGCCGCGAAGTCGCTCAGCGGATGGGCCACCGCGGGGGCGTTGAAGAAGGTGCAGACCACCTGGGACGGACAGGTCAGAACTCTCCTGGGCCGTCTGGGCAGGGAGCGCGACGGGCTGAGGAACACCGCCACCACGTTCACGGGCATCGACGCCGACCGGCGGGACGGCATCAGTTCCGTCAGGACCCCGTCGGTCTTCGACACCTACCGATGAGGGGCCCGAGGCCGCTGCGCGGTACGCGGACAGCCCGGGAGGATCGATCATGCTGACCTATCGCGACGTCATGACGGCGGACTTCGCGGAGCTTTCGGCAGCCGCCGAAAGCTGGACCTCCATGGCGAAGGAGTTCGGGAAGGCCGAGAAGCGCTACCGGGACGGCGTCCAGACCGTCACGCTGGGAACCGGATGGCTCGGACTCAGCGCTGACGCGGCCTCCCTGAACTTCGCGGCGACCCGGTACGAGTACCAGGCGGCCCAGACCCAGGCGAAGGCGACGGCGACCCTGCTGCGCAACGCCCACGCCCAGTTCGTCGAGCTGAAGCAGCGGCTGGTGACCGCCCGCGCCGACGCCGTGGCCGCCGGGATGAAGGTGTCCGAGCAGGGCAATGTCGCCTTCGACCACGAGCGAGCCACCGAGGCCGAACGCGACGCCCTGCGCCACGACCCGGACTACGCCAGGAGCGTCCACGACAGCGAGCAGTCCTGGGCCGACTACATCAAGGCCTGCGTCAAAGCCGTCGACGACGCCGATCAGGACGTGCAGAAGGACCTCGAAGCCGTCGTCAAGGACACCGGCGGGGGTGGGAACGACGGCACGGCGGGCGGCTTCAACGGCAACGCCGACAAGGTCGCGGCAGCCGACGACCAGCAGAAGCAGCAGCGCATGGAGCTCAACTCGCTGGCCATGCGTGACGGTGAGACGCTCGACGACTATCTGCAGCGACTTCAGCGTGACGGAGTCGAGAAGATCACGGGCAGCAAGCGGCTGGCCGATCTCTTCGCCGCGGTGCAGAAGGGCACGATCACGGCCTCCGCCTTCGCCGCCGCCGTCGGAGGGAGCGCGGGCGGCGCGTTCAAACTGTTCAAGTACCTCAAGCAGGGCAAGGACGTCACCGCGCCCGGAACCTTCCTCTCCACCTTCATCAACAACCGCATGGCCGGGGCCGTACCGGGGAGCCTGCTGAGCAAGGTTCCGCCGGGCATGGTCAATGCCATCACCGGATCGGACGAGGCCGCCATGTTCGGCGGGTTCATGCGTAACGGCACGTTCGTGATGCCGTCGGCCGCCGAGGCCAACCTCGCCAAGGTCGCACAGAACGGCGGCCTGGCGAACGCGGCGAAGGCAGCCGGCTGGATCCGGGGCGCGGGAGTGGTCGGCGGTGTCGCGGCGACCGCGTACGGGGTCGCCAACCTGACGACGTACGACGCGGACATGATCAAGGCCGATCCGGCGAAGTTCGCCAGTGACCTCAGTGGTACGGCGTTCAGCGCGTCCATGACCGCCCTGACGGTCGCGCCCAATCCGGTCACCGCGGGCCTGGCGGTCGGTACCGGCCTGGTGTACGCGGGCTGCCTGGTCTGGGACAACCACGAGGCCATCGGGGAGGGCATCGAGAAGGCCGGGGAGTGGGTGGGGGACACCGCCTCGGACATCGGGGAGGGAATCGCCGACGGCGCCAAGAAGGTCGGCAGCGCGCTCAACCCGTTCGACTGACGAGGACACCCATGCATACGACGATCAACCCGTTCACCCTCGCCTTCTGGAAGGAGAAGCAGCCTCACGGCCGTACGAAATTCGGCTGGCAGGGCACGGCCGGTGAACTCGGAGACATCCGGCTCGTCTATCCGGCGGGCAGGGACATGACTAATGTCCTGGTCACGGAGGTGACCGGCGGGCTGATCCCGACCGCCACCTTCGAGACACGCGGGGTGCACACCGACGTGGTCTCGATGCCCACCCTGAATCGTTCGACGCTCCGGCTGGGCGGCGGACAGGTGAGGACGGAACGCAACCGCTGGGCGCCGAGCCACCGGGGCCGCAGCCTGCGGATGACCTACCTGGGCGACTCCTACCGGCTCACGGCGATCAATCGCAGGGCGTACGAACTGATCCGGCTGCGCGATTCCGAGGACCCCGGCGTGGAGATCGTCGTACGCGAGTCGGGCCGGGGCAGCGGCCGGAAGCTGACGGTTCGGGCCACCGGACGGGTGCTGCCCGCAGACATCTCCCTGGCTATCCTCTTCGCCGGGGTCGACCGGTCCGTGCTGACCCGGCGTGGAGCCGTACGCGCGGGTGTTTCAAGGATCTTCAACTTCTGGGCCGAGTCCCAGTACTGAGCCACGACCAAGTGAGTGCGTATGCCTTCGTTCGACATCTCCCGTGCCAGGTTCCGGCTGGCCGACGAGCATCTGATCGTGCTCTCCGAGCTCGCCACGGGTGCCCCACTGCCCGGTGAGCTCGCGACGGCCCGGCAGGAACTGGTGGACTGCGGGCTCGTCGACGGGGGCGGCAGGCTGTCCCCGCTGCTGCTTCCGTTGATCAACACGGTCCTGTCGCCGGGAGTGGTCGTCTCGCTGGAGGCGGCCGGCAGACAGGGCAGCCTGCACCACGGCATGCTCATCGGGGAGGAGCACGTCGTCGCCCATGAGGCGTGGCCGGGCACGAACGAGGCCGAGTACTCCCTGGTCGACCCGAAGATGCTGGTGTGGAAGCTCGCCGACATGGTGAACCTGCGGCAGACGACCACGGGCGTGGCGCCAGGCGCGTCCGCGGCCTCCGCGCGGCCCGCCTCCGATGCTTCCGGGGCCGCCCTTTCCGTCGTGGAGACGGCCGTCGGAACCGCCGAGGCCGGGCTTGCGGTGCTGGCGGGGCCCGCAGTCCTCCCGGCGGCCGAGGAACGCCGGGCGATTCTGGAGGCCCTGGCGGCAGGCGGTCCGGCACGCCCCGCCGAGCGGGAGCTCGACCTCCTCGCCGAGCTGATCTCCGGGCTGCGGTCGAGCTGGCGGCTCACCTCGGCATGGCGGGGCCACGGCGACGGACGGGACGTGACGACAGCCCGTGGCATCGCGGTCTGGGACTGCGGACCGCTCGGCTACTGGCAGCGCGAACTGCCCACCGAGCCCGTGGCCGAAGAGAGGATCACCCCGGACGCACCCTTCCGGCTCGTACGTGTGGAGCCGAGAACCCTCTGGGCACAGATCACCGGCCTGCTGCCTGACGCGGCTGAACTCCGGTTGCCCGCGACCGGGGCGGGTGCGGCGTAGCACCGCGTCGGGACTGTTTGCTCCCGCTCTCCTGGACGAGGAGCGACACCACGAGACACGCGAAGAAGGCCGAGGCGAGAAGGGCCCAGCCGCCGGGGCTCTCGGGGAACACCAGGAAGGCGGAGATCAGAACGGCGACCACGGAGAAGGACGCGACGAACTGGGCGTACCGCCTCACAGCGGTTCGCTGCTCCACAGGCTGTCCGAGACGGGACATGGGCTGATCCTTTCCGGAAGGTCCGATTCCCCGGAGGCCGCTTCGACGGCCTGTGCGAGACGGCGGAACCGCGGCTGGGAGGTGTCCACCGCGGTGCCGGTCCCGGCGGGGATCGCGGCGACCTGCGCGCCTACGCGTCGGCGGGCGAGGTGCGCAGGAATCTGCCCCGGTGGTCATGGAGTTGCGAGTGCCCCGTGGCTCCCGGATAAACGGGATCGTCGAGATGTTTCTGCTTCCGCTCCCGGGGAGAGCCGCCCGGAGCCACGCCCCGTGGCAAATGGCTCGACACCGGTCCCGGCGATCGGGGACGCTTCGCGCGATGACCAGAATCGATGACATCCCGACCGCGTGGGACGAGCGCACCCAGCTCACCACGTTCCTCGACTACGCCCGTGACACCGCCCGCGCCAAATGTGAGGGCGTCTCGGCGGAGAACGCGCGCAAGGCACTCCTGCCGGGCTCACCGCTGATGACCATGAGCGGTCTGATCAACCACCTCCGCTGGGTCGAGTACCACTGGTTCCAGGTGGTCTTCCTCGGCGAGGAGGACCAGGGTCCCTGGACCGACGAGGACCCCGACCGCGAGATGCGTATCGCGGTGGACTTCCCGCTGGCCCAACTGCTCGACGAATACGCCGAACAGAGCGCCCGGTACCGCGAACTGGTCGCCGGGAACGACCTCGACAAGCAGGCCGTACGAGCGCGCCCCAGCGGCTCCCCCGTCGACCTGCGCTGGATCCTCCTGCACCTCACGGAGGAGACGGCACGCCACAACGGCCACCTGGACATCCTGCGCGAGATGCTCGACGGCACGACCGGGGACTGAGGGCTTCCGGCGCTCGCAGCCCGAACCTCGGAGCCCGAACCTCAAAGCCCGAACCTCGGAGCCCGAATCTCGGGACTCGGGCTCCGGGAGGGCTGGTTCGCTCTTTCGGGGGATGCCGGGAGGGCTCCGGCTCGGCGCTTGAGCTTCGGGATCCGGGGGGCGGGATCCGGGAGCCGAGGTTCGAGCGGTGTTGTTCATCCGGGTGGGAAAGAAGGGTTTGGGAAGAACCTTTCCACCCTCCCTACCCCGTCACGGCCAGCAAGTATGACTAATCGTGACCGACTTGCGGCGCAGAGTGGCGACTGCTTACGGTGCCCACAACGAATCGACCCCGACGCGGTGTAGTCGCACCGGCCGGGGTCTCGCCCCAAGATCCGAAAAAAGGTCGGTCCCGTGGCTGTTCAGCACCTTAGCTCCGCCCCGAGTGCCCCCGCATCTTCCCGCGCCGAGGCTTCCCGGCCCTACCGGCAGGCCCCGAGCGGCTACGGAAAGCGGTCCGCTCCGGATCAACGCCCCGCCTCAGCAGCTGACTTCGCGTGCCTCCCGGCGCGGGAGCGCTATGTCGCCGGGTACGTCGACCATCTGCCCGAGGGTGCCGCGATGGACATCAAGTCCCTGGCCAAAGACCTCCCGTTGTACGGCCAGATGGCGATCGGCTCGGCGCTCAGGGCGCTCGCCGTGGCGGGGCATCTGAGGCATGTGCGCTGCCGGGTGGAAAGCCTCGGGCAGAGCCGATGGGTCACCCTCACCTACTGGTCCCGCACCGCTCGCGACAACGAGTGGTGGTCGCTCCAGCTCGCGTCGGGCGGGAGTCCCGCCGGGAGTGCTGCCGGGAGTCCTGCCGGGAGTCCTGCCGGGAGTTCCGCCTCCGCCGCCTCCATCGACAGCACCGCAGCAACGGTTGCCCCCGAGGTTCCCCGGCAGCGGGTCCCGGAGCAGCCGCCCGAGCCCGACCCCGGACCTGTAGCCGGTCCCGCCCCTGCGGCCCCCGCCCCCGCCCCGGCTGAGGCCGGCCGCGCGACCGAGCCCGAGCGGTCGCCCGCGTATCTCGCGCTGGCCCGGCTGGGGCGGGCCGATGCGCGGCTGACCCTGTCCGCCAAGGACTGCGAGGTGCTGGAGGGCCTGGCCGCCGCTTGGTTCGAGCGCGGGGTGGACGCCGACTACCTCACCCGGGCGCTCACGGCCGGGCTGCCCGCACAGGTCGGATCGCCCGTGGGACTCGTCCGGCGCAGGCTGACCGACAAGCTTCCGGCTCGGCTGCCCGGCCAGGCGGTTCCCGCGCCGGACGCACCCGTGCGCGCCGTTCTGGTCGAATGCGCCGACTGCGGGCGTCCGGGGCCGCCCGAAGCGCTGCCCGACGGGCTGTGCCGCGCCTGCCGTCAGACGGCGGCCGCCTCCCCGGGCCTGCTTGAGGCACCCGCGCTCGAACCGGACATCGAGGCCCACATGAAGCTGCTCAGGGAGAAGCTCCGGCTGCCCTGAGTGCGGAGGTCCGCCTCAACTCCTGGCCGAAATCCGTACGAAGGCGGCCCAGGACGCGGGGCCGACCGCCAGTACCGGCCCCTGCGGCCGGGCTGTTCGGGTGGAGGTCGCCGGCGCCCGGGTCGAACGGTGGCCCGTCCTGAGTCCCGGAGGCCGTCCCGCCGACGCGGAGTCCGGGGGACTGATGCTCGTGGACGTACTGTCCGACGACCGGGGTGTCCGGCCGAGGGCGGGGCGCCCGGCAAGCTGGTGTGGGCTGAGGCCGGGGACCGGACCAGGTGAATGCGCGAAGGCACTGTCCCGGTGGAGGAGACCAGCCGGTAACCTGGGCCGGACTCGCTCATCCGGCCTGCCGATGAACGGTGTTGAGGTCCGCGGTGGCCGGGTCCGGGGCGCGTGCTCCACGGTTCCGTACGCATGGAGGGTTCCTGTGACTGCCGGAATACCCGACTCCTCGGTCGACACGAGCAAGCCGCACCCGGCACGGGTCTACGACTGGCTGCTGGGCGGCAAGGACAACTACCCGGTCGACCAGGAGGTCGCGGGGAAACTGCCGGCCGAGGCGCGGGCCAACGCGGCGCGGAACCGGGCCTTCATGCACCGGGCGTCCGCGTGGCTGGCGGGACAGGGCGTCGGCCAGTTCCTCGACATCGGGACGGGCATTCCCACCGCCCCCAACCTCCACCAGGTGGTCCAGGGCGTCACACCGCACGCCAGGGTCGTCTACGCGGACAACGATCCGATCGTCCTGCGTCATGCGGAAGCGCTTCTGGCGGGCGGCCCCGAGGGGGCCACGGACTACATCCACGCCGATGTGCGCAGGCCTGCGGAAATACTCGAACGGGCCGCCCGGACGCTGGACTTCACCCGGCCCGTCGCACTGTCCCTCATCGCCCTGATGCACTTCCTGCCCGATGACCAGGACCCGTACGGCATCACCCGCAGGCTGGTCGAGGCACTGCCCGGGGGAAGCTTCCTGGTCCTCTCGCACGGCACCGCGGACCAGCACCCCGAGCTCAGGCAGGAGACGGAGTCCGCGTACAAGAGGGGTGCGATAGCCCTGCGGATGCGTACCCGGCAGGAGGTCGAGCCCTTCTTCGAAGGGCTGGAGCTGGTCGAGCCGGGGCTGGTCACCGCGCCCGAGTGGTACCGCGACGAACCGGCGCCGGTGTACGAGCGGAGCGGGTTCTACGTCGGGGTGGCGCGGGTTCCGTAAGGGTCAGACGGGGCCGGTCAGGGACTTCGCCATGCAGATGCTGCTGTCGTACGTCCGGTAGTGGCCGAACTTCGGGCAGGGCGTGTAGCCGCTGGACGTGTACAGCGCGATCGCCTCAGGCTGCTGGTCGCCGGTCTCCAGGACCATGCGGGTGCGTCCGGCGGCGCGGGCGTCGGCCTCCAGGGCGGCGAGGATGCGGCGGGCGAGGCCCTGGCCCCGGGCCTCGGCGGTCACGAACATCCGCTTGATCTCGGCGTCGCCGTCGGAGTAGCCCTCTTCGTTCTCCTCCTGGCCGCGCCAGCCGCCGGTGGCCACCGGGCGGTCCTGCTCGTCGTAGGCGAGCAGGTAGAGGCCGCGGGGCGGGTCGAACATCGTGGCGTCGAGGGGGGTGACATCGCCCCCGTCGCCGTAGCGCTCGGCGTATTCGAGCTGCACCATGTCGTTGAGCTTGACCGCGTCAGGGTGGTCGAACGGCCGGGGCTGGATATTCATTCAAGTGATGGTACAGGTATGCACTAGCCCTTTGTAGGTATCGTACCGGGATGCTGACTGTTACCACCGTGAATGTGAACGGACTCCGGGCTGCCGCGAAGAAGGGCTTCGTGGAGTGGCTGGGCCGGACCGAGGCCGATGTGATCTGCCTCCAGGAGGTCCGCGCCGAGGTGCAGCAGCTCCCGGAGGAGCTGCGGGAGCCCGACGGTTGGCATGTGGTGTACGCCCCGGCGGCCGCGAAGGGGCGCGCGGGCGTCGCTGTCTACTCGCGGCGCGAGCCGGAGCGCGTGCAGATCGGCTTCGGAGGGTTCGATGTGCCGGGATGTGAGGAATTCGACACCTCGGGCCGCTATGTCGAGATCGACCTCCCCGGTGTGACGGTCGCCAGCCTCTATCTGCCCTCCGGTGACGTCGGCACCGAGAAGCAGGAGGAGAAGGAGCGCTTCATGGCCGCCTTCCTCCCCTACCTCGTGGGCCTGAAGGCGCGGGCCGCCGCCGACGGCCGCGAGGTCGTCGTGTGCGGTGACTGGAACATCGCTCACCAGGAGGCCGACCTCAAGAACTGGAAGGCCAACCAGAAGAACTCCGGCTTCCTCCCCGAGGAGCGGGCCTGGCTGACCAGGGTGTTCGACGAGGCGGAGTACGTGGACGTGGTCCGCGCCCAGCACCCGGAGCAGGAGGGCCCGTACTCCTGGTGGTCCTACCGTGGCAGGGCCTTCGACAACGACGCGGGATGGCGGATCGACTACCAGGTGGCGACCCCCGGACTCGCCGCCCGCGCGGTCAAGGCCCATGTGGAGCGGGCCGCGACGCACGGCGAGCGGTGGAGCGACCACGCGCCGGTCACCGTCACCTACGAGCGCTGACGCCGACGTGGTGCGGAGCGAGGCGGGCGACGTCGACGGTTACCTGGCCGAGGCGGCCGAGGAGCGCCGGTCCGTGCTGACCGCGATGCGGAACCTGTGCCGGGAGGAGCTGGCCGGCTTCGAGGAGCGCATGGCGTACGGGATGCCCGCCTACGAGCGGGACGGCGCCTGCGAGATCGCGTTCGCGAGCCAGAAGCTGTACATCTCCTTCTACCTCATGCGCGCCGACGTCCGCGAGGCGTTCGAGGAGCGGCTCGCCGGCCAGGACATGGGGAAGGGCTGCCTGCGGTTCCGGAAGCCGGAGAGCGTCGACCTGGGGCTGGTGCGGGATCTGCTCAGGGCCACGGCGGCGCTGCCGGGCACACCCTGCTGATCCACGAAGGTCCTGGCCGGGCCTGCGAGGCCCAGGTCAGGGCCGCAGGGCGGGTATCCGGAGGGGCTTGTCGGTGCGGTGGCGAGATGTACCGTGATGTCATGAGCCTCAAGCCGGACACCCGGGACGAGATCTATCGGCACCTGCGTGATTACCGCGACCAGTTGATGGAGCGGACCGAGGTCCTGTACGGCGAGATCTCCGACGGGCGGCTGCTGATGATGATGAGTCCTGTCATGGCTCATCAACGTGTGGCCAACCGGCTGCGTGATCAGCTGATCACGCAGGGAGGCGACTCGATGTCGGTCATGGCGGAGACCGATCTGGAGGATCCCGCGCTCGGTATTCTGCGCATCCCCGACCTCTGTGTCATTCCTCGTGACGTGGAGGAGAGCGAGGACCGGGCCATTCCGGCCGACCAGGCTCTGGTGGTCATCGAGATCGTGTCGCCGTCGAACTCGTCCAACGACTATCGCGACAAGGTGCGTGACTACGCACGGATGAGGATCGCGCACTACCTGATCGTCGACCCGCGCGACGGCACGTGCGTCCACTACTGGCAGCCGGCCGGTGAGGACTGGGACAACCGTCAGCGCCATGTCTTCGGAGACGTGATCATCGTGGGCGAGTTCACCCTCGAAACCGGAGGCCTCACCCGCTACCGCGCGCCCGCCGGCGGTTGAACCAGGCCGTCCCGCTGCCGGGCCTGCGAGGTCCAGGTCAGGGCTGTCGCAGGTCCAGCATCTGGAGGACCTTGTCGTAGCGGCGTTCGCCGACGGCGACGAAACCGGGCAGGCGGCCGTACTCGGTGAAGCCCAGGGACTCGTAGAGCCGCAGGGCGCCGGCGTTGTCGCCCCGGGCGTCCAGGGTCAGAACCTCGATCCCGGCCTTCCGGGCGTCGGCGATCAGGGCGCGGGCCAGGGCGCGGCCCGTGCCCAGGCCGTGTGCGGCGGCATCCACCGCGAGTTTCTCCAGGTCGGCGTGGGGCCGGTGAGTGGGGCGGCCGTAGCGCGTCCAGTAGCCCAGACCCACCAGGCGGTCGCCGGAGTAGGCGGCCCGCAGAGCGGCGTCCCCGGCCCGGGCGGCGGTGATGACGTGGTCGAGCAGGGTGGCCACCTCGTCCGGCGACGGGGGTTCGGTCCAGCCGAGCGCGGCGCCCGAGGCGACCAGATCGGCCAGGATGCGGTGGGCCGACCCGGCGAACCGGTTCCGCAGTTCGGTGTCGGCCGCCAGTTCACCGGCGTCGAGGACGTCGACGGGGGTGACCGGCCGGGTCCCGGGGCTTCCGGTCCGCGTCCCGTCGTACGCGCCGCCGTCCTCGCGCAGCCGCCGGTCCAGGGACATCGAGAGTTCCGCGTCGACCACCGCATGCGCCAGGGCCCGCAGTTGGTCCGGATCGGAATGCGCCGCGTGCCTGTGCAGCACCCGTACGAAGAGGTCGGCCAAGGCGTCGGCGTGGGCGCGGACCTCGCGGCCGGACGCCAGTACCGCGCCCAGCGGCACACCGGCCCGCACCAGCTCGGAGGAGGCCTCCAGGAGGCGTCGGCTGATGTGGACGATCTCGTCGCCGTCGATGCCGAGGTAGCCCAGCTCCATGGAGGCGGCGAGGTTCTCCGCCGTGGCCTCGTCCTGGAAGTAGTCGGCCAGCTGCTCGGGCGTCAGCCGGACCGGGGTCTCCTCGGTCGGCTCGCCCAGGCCGAGCACCTCGGCGACGTCCCGGCCGCTGTCGAAGGTGGCGGCGAGGTCGGCGATGCCGTTGAGGGTGTGGCCCCGCTCCAGCAGGCCGGTGATGGTGCGCAGCCGGGCCAGGTGGTGGTCGTCGTACCAGGCGATACGGCCTTCGCGGCGGGGTGGCTGGATCAGGCCGCGCTCCCGGTAGAAACGCAGGGTGCGCACGGTGATGCCGGCCTCCCTGGCCAGCTCCTCCATGCGGTACTCGCGGTGTTCGTCTCCTTCGGCCACACCCGCACCCTATGTTGTACCGCCGGTAACTTCCCTTGTCCCGACCCCTACCCATCGGTACGGAGCTGCTCTACCCTCCCAACCATGCCAGTGATTGCTGGCAGAGTCGTGTCACGTACCGCGGGGAGGCGGCAGCATGGCCCAGCACGAGCACGTACGAGTGGCGGTGATCGGATCCGGATTCGGGGGCCTCGGCGCCGCGGTCCGGCTCCGCCGTGAGGGAATCACCGACTTCGTGGTCCTGGAGCGGGCCGGAGCCGTCGGCGGCACCTGGCGCGACAACAGCTACCCGGGCTGCGCCTGCGACGTGCCGTCCCACCTGTACTCCTTCTCCTTCGCGCCCAACCCCGACTGGCCGCGCACCTTCTCCGGGCAGCAGCACATACGCGCCTACCTGGAGCACGTGGCGGACACCTTCGGGCTGCGCCCGCACATCAGGCTGAACCACGAAGTCACCGTCATGCGCTGGGACAACGACGAGCTGCACTGGGTGATCGAGACGGACAACGGGGCGACCGTCACCGCCGACGCGGTCGTCTCCGCCACCGGCCCGCTCTCCGACCCCAAGCTCCCGGACATCCCGGGGCTCGCGGACTTCCCCGGCAAGGTCTTCCACTCCGCGCAGTGGGACCACGACTACGACCTGAGCGGCAAGCGGGTCGCCGTGATCGGCACCGGCGCCTCCGCGATCCAGATCGTGCCGGAGATCCAGCCGAAGGCCGGCCGGCTGACCCTCTTCCAGCGGACCCCGCCCTGGGTGATGCCGCGCATGGACCGCGCCATCAGCGGCGCCGAGAAGTGGCTGCACCGAGCGCTGCCCTTCACCGCCACCGCGCGCCGAGGACTGCTCTGGGGCATCCGTGAGTTGCAGGTGGGGGCCTTCACCAAGCACCCCAACCAGCTGGGGCTCGTCGAGTCGATAGCCAAGTCGAACATGGCGCGTGCCATCAAGGACCCCGCGCTGCGGGCCAGGCTGACCCCCTCGTACCGCATCGGCTGCAAGCGCATCCTGCTCTCCAACGCCTACTACCCGGCGCTCGCCCGGCCGAATGTCGACGTGATCGCCTCCGGGCTCTCCGAGGTGCGGGGTTCCACCCTGGTCGGTTCGGACGGCAGCGAGACCGAGGCGGACGTGATCATCCTCGGCACCGGGTTCCATGTGACGGACATGCCGATCGCCACCAGGGTCGTCGGCGCCCACGGGATCACCCTCGCCGAGTCCTGGAAGGACGAGATGAAGGCCCTGCGCGGGGCCACGGCGTCCGGATTCCCCAACTGGATGACGATCATCGGGCCCAACACCGGGCTCGGGAACTCCTCCATGATCCTCATGATCGAGTCCCAGCTGAACTACATGGCCGACTACCTCCGCCAGCTCGACGTCCTGGGCGGACGGGTGGCGCTCGACGCCCGTCCCTCCGCGGTCGGCGCCTGGAACCGGCGGGTCCAGGACCGGATGAGGCGGACCGTCTGGAACACCGGCGGCTGCACCAGCTGGTACCTCGACGACAACGGCCGCAACACCACCGTCTGGCCCGGAACGACCGCCGAGTTCCGGCGGGCCACCCGTACCGTCGACCTCGCGGAGTACGAGGTCGTACGTTCCCCCGACCGCACCCGCACCACGGCGAAGACCGTGACCGAGGAGGCCGCACGATGAGCCGGCTGACCCAGCAGGCGGCCACCGCCGCCGCCCCCGTGCCCGAGCGTGAGCTGAGTGTCCTCTCCGCGGACGGCAAACGCGTCAACGTCGAACTGCACGGCCCCGAGGACGCGCCCGCCGTCGTCCTCGCCCACGGCTGGACCTGCAACACCCGCTTCTGGGACGCCCAGATCCACGCGCTGTCGGCGGACCACCGGGTCATCGCGTACGACCAGCGCGGCCACGGCCGCTCCCCTGCCGCGGGCCCCGACGGGTACAGCACCCGGGCACTGGCCGACGACCTCGAAGCGGTCCTGAGGGCCACGCTCGAACCGGGGCGGAAGGCGGTACTCGCCGGGCACTCCATGGGCGGGATGACGATCATGGCGGCCGCCGGCCGTGACGCCGTACGGGAACACGGGGCCGCCGTGCTGCTGTGCAGCACGGGCAGCTCCCGGCTGACCGCCGAGTCCCTGGTCCTGCCGCTGCGGGCAGGTGCGCTCCGTACGAGGATGACGGCGGCGGTGCTCGCCGCGCGCGCGCCGCTCGGTCCGGTCAACGCGGTGTCCAGGTCCGTCCTCAAGTACGCGACGATGGGGCGCGGTTCGGCGCCCGACCGCGTCGACACCTGTGCCAGGATCGTCCACGCGTGTCCTCGTGGGGCCCGGGTGGCCTGGGGGCGCGTGCTCGCGGATCTCGACCTGGAGGCCGGGGTGCGGGAGCTGCGGCTGCCGACGGCGGTCATCGCGGGTACGGAGGACCGGCTCACGCCGCCGGTGCACGCGCGGGCCATCGAGGCGGCACTGCCGAACGGTCTCGGTCTGACCGTGCTGGCGGGCATGGGCCACATGACCCCCGTGGAGGCGCCCGAGGTGGTCACGGAGAAACTCCGCGAACTGGCCGCCGGATACGTCACCGTGGAAGGAGCCGTAGCCGTCGATGCCGTCGACGGGGCGGGCGCAGTGGGCGAGGAGGAGGTCGCATGAGCGGCAGCAGGAGTCTCGAAGGACAGGTCGTCGTCGTCACGGGTGCGGCGCGAGGAGTGGGCGAACTGCTGGCCCGCAAACTCTCGGCGCGGGGAGCGACCCTGGCTCTGGTCGGCCTGGAACCGGACGAGCTCAAGAAGGTCTCCGAGCGGCTGCACTCCACCAGCGACCACTGGTACGCGGACGTCACCGACCACGCCGCGATGAGCCGGGTCGCCGAGGAGGTCAAGGCGCGCTTCGGGAAGGTGGACATCGTCGTCGCCAACGCGGGCGTCGCCACCGGCGGGCCGCTCGTGGACTCCGACCCGGAGGCGTGGCGGCGGGTCATCGAGGTGAACCTGATCGGCGGCGCGGTGACGGCACGGGCGTTCCTGCCGGTCCTCATCGAGAGCCGGGGCTACTTCCTCCAGATAGCGTCGCTCGCCGCCATCACCCCCGCGCCGATGATGAGCGCGTACTGCGCGTCCAAGTCGGGAGTCGAGGCGTTCGCCCACTGCCTGCGCGGCGAGGTCGGTCACCGGGGGGTGAAGGTCGGCGTCGGCTACCTCTCCTGGACCGACACGGACATGGTCCGCGGGGCCGACGAGGACGACGTGATGCGGGAGTTGAGGCAGCGGCTGCCCTGGCCGACGAACCGCACCTACCCGCTGGGCCCCGCGGTCGACAGGATCGTGGCCGGGATCGAACGCCGCTCCGCGCATGTGTACGCCCAGTGGTGGCTGCGCGGGATGCAGTCCGTCAGGGGGTACCTCCCGATGGTGATCGGGACGATCGGACAGCGCGAGATGAAGCGCTTCGGCTCCCGCCTCGACGGGGTGAGCAAGGGGCTCGTGGGCGCCGG
Source organism: Streptomyces sp. NPDC059166 (assembly GCF_042755185.1). Classification (NCBI taxonomy): domain Bacteria; kingdom Bacillati; phylum Actinomycetota; class Actinomycetes; order Kitasatosporales; family Streptomycetaceae; genus Streptomyces; species Streptomyces sp. NPDC059166. The sequence continues at coordinate 64,818 of NZ_JBHZCI010000034.1, forward strand.
CGGCGAGGCGGACCGGGCGGCGCGAACTCAGCGTCAATGATCGAAATGCGGCGAATGTCCGGGTGTGTAAGTCTGAGCGAGGTCCCACCGGGGACCAACCCCACGCACCCACATAGGAGTGAACAGCATGGGTATCGCAGACCAGTTCAAGGACAAGGCGCAGGAGCTCGCCGACCAGGCCAAGCAGCAGAAGGCCGGTGGCAAGCAGGGTCAGCAGGCGCGTGAGCGCTCCGCCGACGCCCAGCGCCGCCCGGCGGGCCAGGCCCAGGGCCAGGCTCAGGGCCAGGGCCGTCGCCCCGAGGCGCGCGACCGCTCGCAGGGCGGCCAGGACCGTCCGCGTGAGCGTTCGGAGCGCTGACGGCTGACGCCCTGAGCGTCTGCGGTTGGTTGGGGCGTACCCGGTTACCCGGGTACGCCCCTTCCGCGCGTGACGCCCGGGCGTACGGTCCGTGCGTCACGCCCAGGCGTACGGTCTCAGCGCCTGACGCCCGCGCGATGCGCCTGAAGGCGGTCCGCGCGTGATACCCACGCGATACGCATGGGCAGGCGGTCCGCGCGTGACGTCCAGGCTTACGGCCCCTGCAGGCAGGGTGCGTGAGTGACGCGCCGCCGCCCCCGGGGGCATCGGCCCCGCGGCCGTACCTTCCTCAGCCGCCGGACGTGTGCCGCGGGGGCAGCGGAGGCCGGCGGAGGTCCGGGGCGGTGTCGTAGGTGGGGGGCGTGGAGGCGGGCCGGGCCGCCAGGAGGTCCAGGGCCACCCGCACGGCGTCGTCCAGTACCGCGTGGCGGCCCTCCGCCCAGTCCAGCGGTGTCCGCTGTGCCTCGATGTCGGGTTCGACGCCGTGGTTCTCGACGGTCCAGCCGTAGGCGTCGAACCAGGCGGCGTTCATCGGCACCGTGATCACCGTGCCGTCGCCCAGCTGGTGCCGCCCGGTCATGCCGACCACGCCGCCCCAGGTGCGCTGCCCCACCACCGGTCCCAGCTTCAGCAGCCGGAAGGCGGCCGTGATCATGTCCCCGTCGGACGACGTCGCCTCGTCGGCGAGTGCCACGACGGGTCCCCGCGGGGCGTTGGAGGCGTACGACACCGCCTGGGCGTTGCGGGTCAGGTCCCAGCCGAGGATCGTCCGGGTCAGCTTCTCCACGACCAGCTCGCTGATGTGGCCGCCCGCGTTGCCCCGTACGTCGACGATCAGCGCGGGCCGTGAGACCTCCAGGCGCAGATCGCGGTTGAACTGCGCCCAGCCGGAGCCGCCCATGTCGGGGATGTGCAGGTATCCGCACTTGCCGTGGCTCAACTCCCGTACTACGGAACGCCGCTTGGCCACCCAGTCCTGGTAGCGCAGCGGCCGTTCGTCGACCAGCGGGACGATCGCGATGCGACGGGAGCGGCCGCCGCCCTCGCCGCCCGCCGGGCGGAAGGTCAGCTCGACCGTGGTGCCGCCCGCGGCCGTCAGCAGCGGGTAGGGGCCGGCGACCGGGTCGACCGGCCGGCCGTCCACATGGGTGAGGACGGCGCCCTCGCGGATTCCCGTACCGGCGAGCGGTGAACGGGCCTTGGAGTCGGATGAGTCGCCGGGCAGGATGCGCAGGAGCGTCCAGTCGCCGTCCCGGCAGACGAAGTTGGCGCCCAGCAGCCCGATGGCCCGCTGGTAGTGGGGAGGGCCCTCGTTGCGGCGGGCGGGCGCGACGTACGCGTGGGAGGTGCCCAGTTCACCGAGGACCTCGCGCAGCAGATCCGCGAACTCGTCGGGGGAGGAGACCCGTTCGACGAGCGGACGGTACTGGTCCAGGACGCCGTCCCAGTCGATGCCGCACATGTCCGGTTCCCAGAAGTAGGACCGGATGATGCGCCCCGCCTCCCCGTACGCCTGACGCCACTCCGCCGCCGGATCGACGTCGTGCAGGATGCGGCGCAGGTCGAGGTAGACCGTGGTGTCGCCGTCGCCGGACTCGTTGGACGGCACGGCGCGCAGCTCGCCCTCGTCCATGACGACCAGCCGGGACCCGTCGCCGCTGACCGCGAACCAGTCGAGGTCGTCGACCAGTTCGGTCCTGCGGGCCTTGGTGATGTTGAAGTGCTCCAGGGTGGGGCGTCCGGACTTGTCGGCCGGGTTCGCGAAGGTCTCCCCGAGCGCGCCGGAGATCGGCCAGCGCAGCCAGACGAGGCCGCCGCCGCTCACCGGCTGCAGGCCCGAGTACTTCGACGCGGAGACCGGGAAGGGTGTCACCCGGCTCTCCAGCCCCTCGAACTCCACGATGACGGTCGGGCCCTCCACCGGGCCCTCGGGGACGTCCACCGGGTCGAGCCCGCCGGCGGCCGGCCTGCCGTCCGGGAGCAGCGCGAAGGGGGACGGTGTCGCTGAGGAGAGGGGGACGAGATAGGGGCGGCAGCCCAGCGGGAAGGACAGGTCGCCGGTGTGGACGTCGTACACGGGGTCGAAGCCGCGCCAGGACAGAAAGGCCAGGTAGCGGCCGTCGCCGGTGAAGACGGGGTTCTCGTCCTCGAAGCGGCCGTTGGTCACATCGACGATCACCGGGGCGTCGGGCCCGGTGATCCGCGCCAGCTTGATCTGCCGCAGCGACCGTCCGACCCCGGGGTGCGACCAGGTCAGCCAGTGGCCGTCCGGGGAGAACGCCAGGTCGCGGACGGGGCCGTTGACGGAACGGATGAGCTCGGTGACGCCGTCCTCCGGGGTGGCCGGCAGGTCCAGGACCCCCGGAGCGGCGAGCGTCCTCGGCGGGGCGACCGGTTCGGGCTCCGCGGGGGACTCCTCCGGGGTGCCGGTGGAGCCGTCCCCGGACGCCGGGTCCAGGAAGCCGGCCGTCTCCTCCGCGGCCGTGTCCAGCAGCAGGAGGCGCCCGTCGTTGGACGCGACGGCCAGCCGTTCGCCGTCCGGGTCCGAGATCAGCTCGTGGACCCGGCCCAGGCGCCCGGCGGCCAGCCGCCGGGGCGGGCGGTCGCCGCTGGCCCGGGGGAGGTGGGCGATCTCGACGGCGTCCTCGTCCTCGGCGTCCGTCACGTACGCGACCTGTCCGCTGCTGCCGAGCATCTCCGGCAGGCGGACCCGCACCCCGGGGGTGTCGGCGATGGTGCGGGCGGGGCCGTCGCGATGGGTCAGCCAGTAGAGGCTGCCGCGTACGGAGACGGCGCTCGCCCGTCCCGTCTCGTCCACGGCCAGCGAGGAGACATGGCTGGAGGCCGGCACCTGGTAGGTGCGCCGACCGGTGCGCGGGCCGCCGAGCCGCACCTCCAGCTTCCGGGGTCCCGCGTCCGGGGACTCCAGGTCCTCGACGATCCACAGGTCGCCGCCGCACTGGTAGACGACCCGGGAGCCGTCGCCGGAGGCGTGCCGGGCGTAGAAGGCGTCGTGGTCGGTGTGCCTGCGCAGGTCGCCGCCGTCCGTCCGGCAGGAGTACAGGTTGCCGACGCCCTCGTGGTCGGACAGGAAGGCGATCCGCCCGCCGACGAACATCGGGGCCTCCAGATGGCCGCCGATGTCGGGCAGCAGCCGCTCCCCGTGCAGCCACAGCCGTCCCATGGCCCCGCCCCGGTAGCGCTTCCAGGCGGCCGGTTCGTGAGGCGGCTTCCCGGTGAGCAGCAGGGTGCGCCGCTTGCCGTCGATGTCGGCGACGGCGATGTCGGAGACGGGGCCCCAGGGGAGCCTGCCGCCGGGGCTGCCGTCGGTCGGCACGCTGTAGGCCCACGAGAAGTACGAGAAGGGCTGGTTGTGCGAGGAGACGGCGAGGATCTGCGCGGAGTCCCCCGGGTCGGGCGTCCAGCCGCAGACCCGGGCATCCGTGGAGCCCCAGTGGCTGAGGCGGCGGGCCGGGCCGCCGTCGACGGGGACGACGTGGATCTCGGGATCGAGGGTGCGCCAGGACGTGTAGGCGATGCGGCCGCCGTCGGGCGCGAAGCGCGGGTGGCCGAGTCTGGTCCGGTCGACCGTCAGCCGCCAGGCCCGGCCGGGCCGCTGCCCCGCCGGTGCGAGCGGGGAGACCCACAGGTCGTCCTCCGCCACGAAGCAGAGCAAGTCCTCGTGGAGGTGCGGGAAACGGAGATACGCGGCGTCGTCACTCACCCTCCAATGCTTTCCGTGCGCAGGGCCCCCGGCAACTTGTGGTGCGCGACACAAGCGAAACTGTCTCGTTTCGCTCAGCGAGGGGGTAACGTCGAAGTGTACGAAACGGTTTCGTTCCGTTAGTCGATCTTCGATGAAGACGCTCGGCTGACGTACGATCCGGCGGGCACAAGGAAAGAGGAGGTCGAACCATGGCACGCAGCCGGCTCACGCCCGAGCGCGAGAGCGAACTGTACGAGGCCGTGCTCGACCTGCTGGGCGAGGTCGGGTACGAAGCCCTGACCATGGACGCCGTCGCCGCCCGCACGCGCTCCAGCAAGGCCACCCTCTACCGCCAGTGGGGGAGCAAGGCCGAGCTGGTCGTCAAGGCGCTCCGGAACGACAAGCCGGTGCACCTCGGCGATCTCGACACGGGCACGCTCCGCGGTGACTTCCTTGCCGCGATGGCGCGTACCGACGACTGCCAGATGGAGCGGAACTCCGCGCTGATGCGGGGTCTGAGCCATGCCGTCCACAACAATCCCGACCTCTTCCAGGCGCTGCGGGAACTGCTGATCGAGCCGGAGATGACCGGACTCGGAACGCTGCTCCAGCGAGCCGTGGACAGGGGAGAGGTGCGCGCCGACAACCCGGCGCTCCGCTATGTCCCGCACATGATGATCGGCGCCTTCGCCGCTCGCGAGATGGTCGAGGACCGGCCTGTCGACCAGGCCTTCCTCGCCGACTACGCGGAAGCCGTGGTGTTCCCCGCCCTCGGCGTCTGACGTCCCCTCCCCACCCGTACGAACTGCTCCCCGACGCTCCACCTGACACGCCGCTCTCGTCGTCGGGCTGGTTCCTCACGCCCTCTTCCACTCAACGACCTGACCGGGAGTACCCTTCCGTGGCTACATTCCTGTACAAACTTGGACGGCTCGCCTTCCGGCGACGCCGTTATGTCGCCCTGATCTGGGTGGCGCTGCTGGCCCTGGCCGGCTTCGGCGCCTCCTCCGCGGCCACCGCCACCTCCAGCTCCTTCTCCATCCCCGGCACGGAGGCCCAGAAGGCCTTCGACCTGCTGGAGGAACGATTCCCCGGGGCGAGCGCAGACGGCGCCACCGCCCGGGTCGTCTTCGGGGCGCCCGACGGCGAGAAGGTCACCACGGCGGCCAACAAGGCCGAGATCCAGGACATCGTCAAGGAGCTGCAGTCCGGCTCCGACCAGATCGCCTCGGTCGCCGACCCGTTCGCCGCGAAGGCCGTCAGCCAGGACGGCTCCACCGCCTACATCTCGGTGTCGTACAAGGTCAACTCCATGGAGCTGACCGACGCGACCCGTGAGGCCCTGGAGGACGCCGGTCACGACGCGCAGGACAGCGGCATGAAGGTGGAGATCGGTGGTGACGCCCTCCAGGTCATGCCGGAGACCGGCGCGACCGAGATCATCGGTGTCGCGATCGCCGCGGTCGTCCTGGTCATCACCTTCGGATCGCTGATCGCCGCGGGTCTGCCGCTGCTGACCGCCCTCATCGGGGTCGGTATCGGGGTCTCCACGATCACCGCGCTGGCCAACGTCCTGGACCTCGGTTCCACCACCTCCACGCTCGCGATGATGATCGGCCTCGCCGTCGGCATCGACTACGCGCTGTTCATCGTGTCCCGCTACCGCGCCGAGCTGGCCGAGGGCCGGGAACGCGAGGAAGCCGCCGGGCGGGCGGTCGGCACCGCCGGATCCGCCGTGGTCTTCGCCGGGCTGACCGTCGTCATCGCCCTGGTGGGTCTGGCCGTCGTCAACATCCCGATGCTGTCGAAGATGGGCTTCGCCGCCGCCGGCACGGTCGCGATCGCCGTCCTCATCGCGCTCACCCTCGTCCCGGCGCTGCTGGGCTTCGCGGGCAAGCGGGTCATGGGGCGCAGGGCGCGCAAGGCCGCCGAGGCCGAGAACAGGCCCGAGGCCAAGCCGAACATGGGCACGCGCTGGGCACGCTTCGTGCTGCGCCGCCCGGTGTGGGTGCTGCTGGTGGGTGTCCTCGGACTCGGCGCGATCGCCGTCCCGGCGGCCTCGCTGGAGATGGGTCTCCCGGACGACGGCGCCCAGCCGAAGTCGACGACCCAGCGCCAGGCGTACGACATGCTCTCGGACGGCTTCGGCCCCGGGTTCAACGGCCCGCTGATGGTCGTCGTCGACACCGCGAACAGCTCCGACGGCAAGGCCGCGGTGAGCAGGGTCTCCGACGAGATCGAGGGCACCGGCGGAGTCGCCGCCGTCACCCCGGCCACCTTCAACAAGGCCGGCGACACCGCGACCATCACCGTCATCCCCAAGGACCGGCCGAGCTCGGTCGAGACGGAGAACGTCGTCCACGCCATCCGCGACGCGGGCGCCGGCATCAAGGACGAGACCGGTGCCGAGGTGCTGGTCACCGGCGCCACCGCGATGAACATCGACTTCTCGCAGAAGATGAACGACGCGCTGCTGCCCTACCTGGCGCTCGTCGTCGGCCTGGCGTTCCTGCTGCTGATGGTGGTCTTCCGCTCGGTTCTCGTCCCGCTGAAGGCGGCCCTCGGCTTCCTGCTCTCGGTGGTCGCGGCCCTCGGCGCGGTCGTCGCGGTCTTCCAGTGGGGCTGGCTCGGATCGCTCTTCGGGGTCGAGCAGACCGGTCCGATCATGAGCATGATGCCGATCTTCATGGTGGGCGTGGTCTTCGGTCTCGCGATGGACTACGAGGTCTTCCTGGTCACGCGGATGCGTGAGGCGCACGTCCACGGGGAGACCCCTGGGCAGGCGATCGTGACCGGCTTCAAGCACGGGGCCCGGGTGGTCACGGCCGCCGCGGTGATCATGATGGCCGTCTTCGCCGGCTTCATCGGCTCGTCCGAGCAGATGATCAAGATGATCGGCTTCTCGCTGGCCATCGCCGTCTTCTTCGACGCGTTCGTGGTCCGCATGGCGATCGTGCCCGCGGTCCTGGCCCTGCTGGGCCGGCGCGCCTGGTGGCTGCCCCGCTGGCTGGACCGGATCCTGCCCAACGTGGACGTGGAGGGCGAGGGCCTGCGCAAGGACCTCTCCGACGGCCCCGCCGAGGGCGGCGGGGAGCGGGAACTGGTCCGCGTGTGACACATCAGGACCCCGGGGTCCGCGCCTGAGCGGAGCGCGGCCCCGGAGCGCCGGTTACCTGTGGGGACGGGGGACCGGGGCAGGACGAGCCCCCGTGCGCGACTGCACGGGGGCTCGACCCCTGCCCGGGCGGCGGCGGTGGCCGCGCGCTCAGGCGGTGGTGGTGGCCGCGGGGGCGGAGGCCGGGGGGCGTGCCGGTGCCGCCGCCGCGCGGATCCTGGTGAGGAAGCGGATGAGCGGCGCGTTGTCGAACTGGAGGACCGCGACGCCGTCCGGCGAGTGCAGCTCCAGGACGAGCTGGGCCCGCCCGCAGGGCCAGACCCGGATGTCGTCACGGGTCACGGGGGAGCGCAGCCCGCGTTCCAGCAGGTCGAGGCCGAAGGTCCAGTCGACCCCGCCGGGCAGCCGGACCTGGACCACCCTCGGCTTCTCGGGGTCGTAGCGCAGCCCCACGGGGACCGGTCGCGGGTCGGGGCCGTCGGTGATGAGCCGGGCGCGGGCGTCTTCCTGGATGACTGGGGACATGGCCGGCTCCTCCTGTATCGAACTCTCCCCCTAAATGTCGCACAATTTCCCTTTCGGGCATTTCGAGGGGCGGACAGTTGTCGTGCCTGCGCTCTTGCGAACGCTTCGCAACAGGGCCCTATCATTGAGCGGTTCCCGACCCCGCCAGCAGCAACGCCCGAAAGCGGAGCCACTCCATGCATGTACCCGACGGTTTCATCAACGCACCTGTCTCCGCCGTGGCCGGTGTCGTCGCCGCGGGCGCGGTCGCGGTCAGCCTCCGCGGTGCCCGCAGGGAGCTCGGAGAGCGGACCGCACCGCTGGCCGGCCTCGTCGCCGCGTTCATCTTCGCCGTGCAGATGCTGAACTTCCCCGTCGCCGCAGGCACCAGCGGACACCTTCTGGGCGGGGCGCTGGCAGCGATACTCGTCGGACCGTACACAGGGGTGCTCTGCATAGCCGTCGTGCTGCTGATGCAGGGCGTCCTCTTCGCCGACGGCGGCCTCACCGCGCTCGGGGTGAACATCACCGACATGGGCGTCGTCACCGTGGTCGTGGCCTACGCCCTCTACCGCGGCCTGACCCGGGTGCTGCCCCCCACCCGCCGCTCCGCGACCATCGCCTCCTTCGTCGCCGCGCTGGTCTCCGTACCGGCGGCGGCGGTCGCGTTCACCCTGATCTACGCCGTCGGCGGGACCACCGACGTCCCCCTCGACAACGTCTTCACCGCGATGGTCGGCGTCCACGTCCTGATCGGCATCGGCGAGGCCCTGATCACCGCGCTGACCGTCGGCACCGTGCTCGCCGTACGCCCCGACCTCGTCCACGGCGCACGCGGACTGTCCGCGCCGCTCAAGCTCCGCGTCGACGGCGAACTCGTCGATGCCCCGGCCGCCGCCGCCCCCGAACCCGTCGCCGCCCGCTCCACGCGCGCCGTGTGGGCCGCCGGACTGGCCGCCGCCGTCGTCCTCGCCGGCTTCGTCTCCTTCTACGCCTCCGCCAGCCCCGACGGCCTGGAGAAGGTCGCCGCCGACAAGGGCATCGACGAGAAGGTCCAGGAGCACCACACCGCCGACTCCCCGCTCGCCGACTACGGCGTGAAGGACATCAGCGACGCCCGGATCTCCGGAGGGCTCGCCGGAGTGATCGGCGTCGGCGCCACCGTCGCCGTCGGCACCGGAGTCTTCCTCGCGGTCCGCAAGCGCCGCACCCCTGAAGACCACCGCACCGCGGAAGCCGTCTGACATGGGCGCCGGCCACGCCCACAAGCTCTACCGGCACGGGCACTCACCCGTCCACGCACTGCCCCCGCACTGCAAGCTCGCCGCGGTGCTCTGCTTCGTCGTGGCCGTCGTCTCGACCCCCCGCGAGGCGGTCTGGGCCTTCGGCCTCTACGCCCTCCTGCTCGCCGCGGTCACCGCCACGGCCCGGATCCCCGCCGGGTTCCTGCTGAAGCGGCTCCTCATCGAGGTGCCCTTCGTCGCGTTCGCGCTGCTCATGCCGTTCGTCGTGCCCGGCGAGCAGACGCAGGTCCTCGGCCTGTCCGTCAGCGTCCCCGGCCTCTGGGGCGCCTGGAACGTCCTGGCCAAGGGCACCCTCGGGGTCGCCGCATCGGTGATCCTCGCCTCCACCACCGAACTGCGCGACCTGCTGCTCGGCCTCCAGCGGCTCAGACTGCCCCCGCTGCTCGTACAGATCGCCTCCTTCATGATCCGCTACGGCGACGTCATCACCGACGAGCTGCGCCGGATGTCCGTCGCACGCCGCTCCCGCGGGTTCGAGGCGCGCGGCGTACGCCACTGGGGGGTACTCGCCAAGACCGCGGGGGCCCTGTTCATCCGGTCCTACGAGCGCGGCGAGCGCGTCCACCTCGCCATGGTCAGCCGTGGCTACACCGGCACCATGCCCGTCATCGACGAGGTGACCGCCTCCCGGACCCAGTGGGCGCACGCCGCCGCACTCCCGGCGCTCGCCCTCCTCGTCTGTCTGCTGGGATGGACGCTATGAGCCACCCCACCGCACCCGTACCGTCCCTCGAGGTCAGCGGCCTCGCCTACGCCTATCCGGACGGCCACCAGGCCCTCTTCGGCGTCGACCTGACCGTGGACCGCGGAGAGCGCGTCGCGCTGCTCGGCCCCAACGGGGCGGGCAAGACGACCCTGGTCCTCCACCTCAACGGGATCCTCGAAGCGGGCGCCGGCACGGTCCGGGTCGCCGGCCTGCCCGTCGGCAAGCGGAACCTCGCCGAGATCCGGCGCCGCGTCGGCATCGTCTTCCAGGACCCCGACGACCAGCTCTTCATGCCCACCGTCCGCGAGGACGTCGCCTTCGGCCCCGCGGCCGCCGGACTGCGCGGCCCCGAACTCGAGGAGAGGGTGGCCACCGCGCTGAGGCGGGTCGGCATGGAGGAGTTCGCCGCACGGCCCCCGCACCACCTCTCCTTCGGGCAGCGCCGCCGGGTCGCCGTCGCCACCGTCCTCGCGATGGAGCCGGAGATCCTCGTCCTGGACGAGCCCTCCTCCAACCTGGACCCCGCCTCCCGCCGCGAACTCGCCGACATCCTGAGGTCGCTGGACGTCACCGTCCTGATGGTCACCCACGACCTCCCCTACGCCCTCGAACTCTGCCCCCGGGCCGTCATCCTCAGCGACGGGGTGATCGCCGCCGACGACCGCACCCAGGACCTCCTGTGCGACCGGGAACTCATGCGCCTGCACCGGCTGGAGCTGCCCTTCGGCTTCGACCCGCGTTCCGTGTCCGTACCGCGTCCGTGAACAGGAGGTGACCCGCCCCCCGTTCCACCTGGGGCGGGATGCACCATGGAGGGATGAGCGGGAGCGCGGGAGCAGGCGTGGACGTACGGGGCACGGTGACACCGGGATTCGAAGCGGTACGGGACGCCTTCGTCCGCAACTTCGAGCAACGCGGGGAACGGGGAGCGGCGGTCGCCCTCTACCACCACGGCCGCAAGGTCGTGGACCTGTGGGCGGGCACGCGGGACGTCGACGGCAGCGAACCCTGGGCCGTGGACACCGTCCAGATCGTGCGCTCGGCCGGAAAGGGCATCGCCGCCGCCGTACCCCTGCTGCTCCACCAGCGCGGGCAGGTCGACCTGGACGCCCCCGTCGGCACCTACTGGCCCGAGTTCAAGGCGAACGGCAAGGAACGCGTCCTCGTACGCCACCTCCTCGCCCACCGCGCCGGTCTCGCCGCCCTCGACCGGCCGCTGACGCCCCGGCAGGCGATGGACCAGGTCTCCGGCCCGGAGGCGGTGGCCGCCCAGTGCCCCCAGTGGGAACCGGGCACCGACCACGGCTACCACGCCCAGACCTACAGCTGGCTCGTCGGCGAACTGGTGCGCAGGGCCACCGGCCGCACCATCGGCCGCTGGGTCGCCGAGGAGATCGCCCGCCCGCTGGGGCTGGACTTCTGGTTCGGGCTCCCCGAGGACGAGGCCCACCGGATCGGCAGGATCGGACCGGTCGAACCGCCGCCCGTGGAAGGCGGCGGCGCACTGCGCACCCGGCCCAAGCGGTCGGTGGTGGAGGCGTACGCAGACCCGTCGTCGCTGACCCGCCGCGCCTTCGGGGCGATCGACCCCCTCCCCGAGGAGAACGACCCCGCCTACCGGTCCGCGGAACTCCCCGCCTCCAACGGCGTCGCCACCGCCCGCGGCCTCGCCCGCTGCTACGCGGCGATGATCGGCGAGGTGGACGGGCAGCGGCTCTTCGCCCCGGCGACCCTGACCCTCGCCCGTACCGAGGAGTCCGCCGGACCCGACAGGGTGCTCGTCGTCGGCACCCGCTTCGGCCTCGGCTACATGCTGCACGGACCTGCGGCCCCGCTGCTCGGCCCCGGGTCGTTCGGACACCCGGGCCGCGGCGGATCGCTGGGCTTCGCCGACCCCGAATCCGGCATCGCACTCGGCTATGTGACGAACGGTCTGCAGAAGGGAGTCACCGCCGACCCCCGTGCCCAGGCCCTGATCAGGGCAGTACGGTCGGCGCTATGACACCACCACGCTTCCACGGGTACGCGGCGCTCGTCACCGGCGCCGGACAGGGCATCGGCGCGGCGACCGCCCACAGACTGGCCGCCGAGGGCGCCTCGGTCCTCGTCACCGACCTGGACGGCGCCCGCGCGGAGCGCACGGCGGCCGCGATACGCGAGGCGGGCGGCACCGCCGAGCCACTGGCCTGCGACGTCGGCGACCGGGCCGCGGTCGACACCGCCGTCGCCCACGCCGTCACCGCCTTCGGCCGCCTCGACGTCCTCGTCAACAACGCCTACGCCCACCACGACGACGCACCGCTCTTCGAGGACGAGGACGACGACTCCTGGGCCCACACCCTCGACATCACCCTCACCGGCCCCTACCGCTGCTCCCGCGCCGCACTCCCGCACCTGGTCGCCTCCGGCCGCGGGGCGATCGTCAGCATCGGCTCGGTCAACGGCGAACAGGACTTCGGCGGCCACGCCTACAGCGCCGCGAAGTCCGGCCTCGCGAGCCTCACCCGTACCCTCGCCGGCCACGCGGGGCCGCGCGGGGTCCGCGTCAACCTGGTCGCGCCGGGCACCGTCCGCACAGGGGCCTGGGCGGGACGTGACGACGCCCTGAAGCGGGCCGCCGGGCTCTATCCCCTCGGGCGGATCGGCGAGCCCGAGGACATCGCCTCCGCCGTCGCCTTCCTCGCCTCCGCCGACGCCGCCTGGATCACCGGCACCACACTCCGCGTGGACGGCGGCCTCCTCGGCGTCAACACGGGCTTCCGCAGGGCGATGGCGGGCGAATCCGGGAGCGCGGGGTAGCCCGGCCCGAAAGGGCCCGCACCCCGCGGCCTCCTCAACCGGTGTGCAGCATCAGCCCGATGCCCACCACCATCAGCCCGGCCGCGGCGATCCTCGGGGTGCCGAAGCGCTCCTTGAAGAACAGCGCTCCGATCGCGGCGCCCACGATGATCGAGGACTCCCGCAGAGCGGCGATCGGTGCCAGCTCGGCCTTCGTCTGAGCCCACAGGACGAGCCCGTAGGCGGTCACCGACATCGCGGCGCCCAGGAGGCCCCGGGCGGCGAACGGGGTCAGCTGGGTGACCAGTTCACCCTGGCGCCGCCAGAACGCGTACGCGGGGATGGAGATCCCCTCCAGGACCATCAGCCAGGCGATGTAGCCGAGCGGTGTACCGGAGGCGCGTACCCCGGCGCCGTCGACCGTGGTGTACCCGGCGATGGCCAGACCCGTCGCCAGGGCGGCCAGGATCGCCGGCCAGTGGGGGCGCTTGCCGGAACCGCGGATGCCCCACAGCGCGAGGCCGACGAGCCCCGCCGACGCCACCGCGACCCCCGCCGTCGCCCAGGCGTCGGGGCGCTCCCCGAGGAAGACGGCGGCCAGCAGTGTCACGACGAGCGGGGCCGTACCCCGGGCGATCGGATACATCTGGCCGAAGTCGCCCAGGGTGAACGACCGCATCAGCAGCAGCATGTAGGCGACGTGCAGGGCGGCGGAGACGAGCAGGTACGGCCAGGCCCCGGCCGCCGGGAGGGGCGCGAACGCGGCCAGCAGGAGGCCGATCAGCGCGCCGCCGCCGGAGATCAGGGTGAAGGAGAGGAGCTGGTCGCGTATCGCGTGGGCGATCGCGTTCCAGCCGGCGTGCGTGACCGCGGCGGCCAGCACGGCCGCCGCCACCAGCGGGGTCACGCGGTCCGCTCGCGTACGTCCACCAGGGTGCCGCCGGCGAGTTCGACCAGGGTCCCGGGGGCGGTCCGGAAGACGGCGTGGGGGTGCCCGGCGGCGGCCCAGACCTCTTCGTGGGCGAGCAGGCCCCGGTCGGCCAGCACCCGGGTCCTCGTACGGTGGCCGAAGGGCGGCACCCCGCCGATCGCGTACCCCGTGGTCTCCCGCACGAGGTCCGCCCGCGCTCGCGTGACCTTCTCCGCGCCCAGCTCATCGCGTACGCGCTCCACGTCGACACGCGACGAGCCGTCCATGAGGACCAGCACGGGCGCCCCGTCCGCCTCGAAGATCAGGGACTTGACGATCTGGCTCAGCTCGCAGCCGATCGCGGCTGCGGCTTCGACGGCGGTACGCGTCGCGTCGGGGAAGCGGCGGACCTCGACCTGGAGGCCCAGCTCCCGCAGGGCCTCGGCGAACCGGGGATGGGCGTCGGACGAGGTCGTGGCCGGTGTGGTGTCGGAAGTGCTCATACCCCGCACGCTACTGAACCGCCCCCGTCGCGGACCACAGCATTCCGGTGACCTGTGCCGGTCCGCACCCCGACTCCGGGAGGACGGTACGGGGCGTGACGGTGACATGCGGGTGCCCGCGGGGGGAGGGGCGGCGGCCCTGCCCGCCGATGCAAGGCAGCGGGCCGGGCCGGAGGCATGATCCGCCTCCGGCCCGGCCCGTGGGTCCCGTCCCGCGCTCACGCCTCGGCGTCCGCACGCGCCTACTGACCCGCGCGCAGCACCGCGGCCACCACCGGACCCGCCGCGTCGCCGCCGTGGCCGCCGGACTGGACGACCGCCGCCGCCGCGAGGTCGTTGTTGAAGCCGGTGAACCAGCTGTTGGACGTGGCCTGCCCGTCGACCTCGGCCGAGCCGGTCTTGGCGCCCTTGTCGCCGTGTACCGAGGCCATCGCCGCGGCGCCGGTGCCCCAGGAGGCGGTGGCCCGCATCATGTTGTTCAGCTGCTGGGTGACACCCGGCGACAGCGAGCGGGACGCGGTGGCCAGCTGACGGCCGTCCAGGTCCTGCGGGACGATCACCGGCTGGTGGAACGTGCCGTTGTGCGCGGTCGCGGTGATGGACGCGATGTTCAGCGCGTTCATCTGGACGGTGCCCTGCCCGATGTACTGGGCCGCGGCCTCACCGCCGGTCTCGTCGGGCACGCTGCCGTCGACGGAGATGATGCCGGTCTTCCAGTTCAGGCCGATCCCGAAGACGTCACGGGCGATCTTCGGCAGTGCCGAGTCGTCGTGGGTGTCGTCGATCAGCTTGATGAAGGCGGTGTTGCACGAGCGCGCGAAGCTGGTGGTGAAGTTGTTGGAGGGAGGGAGCTCGAAGTACTTGAGGTTATGGAACGTACGTCCCTGGTACATCGCCTCCTTGGGGCACTCCACCGGGCCGTTCGCCGTGACCAGGCCCTTCTCCAGGAGCATCGCCGCGGTCATGATCTTCAGCGTGGAACCGGGTGCCTGCGCGCCCTGCATCGCCGTGTTGTATCCGGTCGCCGGGTTGTTGGCGACGGCGCGGATCGATCCGGTCGACGGCCTGATGGCGACGACGGACGCCGAGCTGAACTGCTTGACCGCCTTCTCCGCGGCCGCCTGGGCCTCCGCGTCGAGCGTGGTCTGCAGCTTGCCGGGCTTGCCCTCGGCGAGCGTGAGCAGCGTCGTGTTCGGCAACTGCTCGTCCGCGGGCTCGATCCAGGTCTCGATGCCCGGTGAACCGCCGGTGGTGTCCCCGTACTTCTCACGCAGGGTGTCCAGGATCGGCCCGAGCGACGGGTAGGTCTCCTTGTCCAGCACCTTGCCGTCGTGGTCGACGGCCTCGATCGCCGCCGTCGACGACTCGCCGGTCTTCAGCGTGGCGCCCTCGGTCAGCTGCGGGTGGATGACCGTGGGCTGCCAGTCGACCAGCGCCTTCCCGGTCGTCAGCCCGCGCACCACGGTCAGTTCGGAGGAGTACGACCAGGGCTTGGTCTTCCCCTCGAAGGACACCGTCGCCTTCACCGTGTACGGCACCTTGGCGCCGACGGCGGGGCCGGGGGTGATCACGGCCTCGGTGACATGGGCGTCCTCGGCGTACCCGGCCAGCAGCGGCTCGGCGGCGGACTCGTTGTTCGTGAGCAGCGCGGCGGCCGGCGCGTCGCCGGACGCCCACGCCTTGAGGAACCCCTCGGCGGTCTCCTTGATCTCCTTCTTGTCCGGCGGCCCGGTCCTCACCTCGGAGGACTCGGAGGCCGTCTCGATCCCCGAGCCCCCGTCACCCCCGAGCAGCATGTCGTACGCGCCGTAGCCGAGTCCCCCGGCCACCAGCACGAACACCCCGCCGACTATGGCTACCTTCGCTCCACCGCGCATCCCGCAGTCCCCCTCCCCGTGCCTCTTGAACGTGTTCAAATCCAAGAGTTCCCTTGGGACTCTACGTGATGTGCGTGCCCTGTGAAGCAGTCGTTACAGGACTGCGATGCGGGGAGGAGAGCGCTTTCACGTTCCGTGGCGGACGGACCTGGTCCGTGACCTCGGGTGATGGGGAAGACTGAGCCCATGAGGGACATCGTCTTCACGCGCGGGATTGGCTGGATACCGAATGTCGTCAGTCAGGACGGTGAGCTGAGGCTGATGCTCGGTGCCGGGGCCGACGCCAACCACGACCCCCGCGAGTTCACCTTCGCGATCGGGGACGCCCACCTCGAGGTCATCCGGCAGGACCTGGCGCGGCACCTGCTGTTGTGGAGTGCGGTCCTCCCGCTGTGTGACGCGGCCGGAACCCGGGGCCCGCTCGACGAGGACGCCGCCGCCGCGCTCCTGGACCCGATCCTGCTCGCCCCGCCCGTGGAAGTCGACGCGCTCTTCCGGCACATCCCGTGGGAAAGGAGCCGGCTCATCGCCCACGGGGCGGAGATCGGCCTGCTCGAACGCGGCCAGGTCTGTGCCGCGATGCGTACGGCGACGGAGACCGCCGACACGAAACGGGCTCAGGAGTACCACGCGACCCGCCGCCGTGCCGAGCGGGGCGTCGTACTCGGCCCGCTCGACACCGCGATCCTGAAGTACACCGGCCAGTACCTGCACGGTGCGACGATTCCGAGGCGGAGTCCCGACGCCGTCGACCCCGCGCTGCTGCCCGAGGTGTTGCGCGTGATCGCCACCGCGGAGCAGGCGTCCGCCGGGATGCGGATCGGCCGCGATCCGCGCCGCGGCAAGCGGGCCACGGACAAGGGCCACTGGGACCGGATGGCGGCGGCGGTCGACGCGGCCGTGCGCCGCGCGCACCCCGCTCTCGTCGACGACGCGGTGCGGACCGTGAGCTTCCTGATGTGCTCCGAGGCCGCCGCCCGGGCCAGGAACCGTTCCTTCGAGGACGACGAGGCCGACGCGGCCGACGCGGACACCACCGGCGACGCCCCCCGGAGCGCGGCGAAGAAGGCCCTGACGTTCACCGACGACAAGGGCGCCGAGAAGAAGTGGCGCGCCGGAGGGCCCCACACCGCCGCGGCGGAGTTCTGGGAGTTCGTCGGCGACCGTTCCGCCGGGGACAACGAGGTGTTCACCATCGAGGACGAGGAGATGGGCGAGGGCGTCCAGCTCCACTTCTACGCCGACTCCATCGCCCGGATCACGACGGAGCGCGAGGGCCGGGACGGGGCGGATCCGGAATACCGGGTCGAGTACGGCCTGGTCGACGGGCTCGACGGGTACCGCGAGCTGGTGCGCGCGTTCGCCCGTGGCGGCTGCGCCGCCCTCGACGGGCACGGCCCCTGGATGCCGGACGCCGCCGAGTTCGAGCGGGCGCGCCGCGCACGCGCCGCCGCCCGGCCCCGCCGCTGAGGGCTGTCCCGCAATTCCCGGCGGGCGCCCTGCGACGGCCCCCGCCGGGCCGTGCGCGGGCCGTCGCAGGGCGCCCGGCATCGGCGAGCGCGGGGCGCCGATGACCAGGAGGGCTCGGCGGACTGCCGGGCCCTCCTGGTTCGTTCTCCCTGCTACACCCAGGTGTCCAGCCACATCCGGTC